>JBLHVA010000009.1:0-15925 GCA_047630005.1 Candidatus Endobugula sp.
TTTTGAACAAAATATCAAGTCAAAGATATCTTGTATAAAGGTCGAATTATCCCAAATATCATCAGCTCGAAGGCACTCCAAACTCATATACTCAGCTACCTTAGTTATAGCTGAGTAAGTACCGCTAAAGCCCGTATTAAATGGCATCATTACGGATATTAACTTTTCGTTTAATTTTTTTGCAGGAACCTGAAAGACGCTCGGTTTAAACGTAATCACTCTCTCAGTTGGGACTTCTTCAAATGAAGTTGAAACAAACTCACCCTTAGCAGGAAGTAGCCGAACCGTCCCGTTCGCTTGAACAGAAATTGTTAAATCGTTTGTTTTTAACGAAGATGTCATAGCTTCTAAAGCTTTGTCTCGGTCAACTTTATCATCGAAAAGAAAATGATCTGGATGCAAGAGATACTCGATGACTTTAACCATTTCCGGCGACGGCATATTATCTGAGGATTGCCTTCTATTAATTTCACCCAGAACTTCCCTAACCCACACTCGTCTTGTTGATCCATCATGGACATAATCAAGATCTAAATCAACAAAAAATCGCGTAAGGTATGACGAACTTCGATACGGAAAGAATTGAAATGGTTGATCTCCACATATCATTTCAGAAATTTTCGTGATTGCTGCTGTTCCAACTTGCATTAACTAAAGGCTCCTCAATGTGGTGACACGTAACAATTAATTAGGTCAATTCCGTATAGTTATTTTATTTCCACTTTAACGTAAAAAAACCAATAATGCCTCCCACACTAAAAACAAGCAAGCAATAAACCCAGCTGGCGCATTTATCAACGAATAGCTATGAGGCTAGTGGCAGCTTTATGCAAAACACGGCGCCGTAGCCGCTTTCTTGCTTCACTTCTACGGTGCCTTGAAATTCTTTTACCATGTTGTAAACAATAAATAGCCCCAAGCCCAGACCAACACCTACGCCTTTGGTGGTGAAGAAGGGGGTGAATATTTTATCTTTTAGTTCGTCGGGGATGCCTTGGCCGCTGTCTTTTACATATATTTCTGCGTGGTTACCTACGGTTTGCCAGCTGACTTCTACCCGTTGAATGTGTTCGTGTTGTATGGCGTCCATGGCGTTGCTTATTAAGTTGGTGATCACTTGTGATAAACGTAAATGCCCTGCCATGACGTGTACTTTTTTATTGGGTGGGATGACGATGAGTTCTGCGCCTTGCTTTTTCGCTTGGGGGGATAGGAGAATAACCATTTCGTCCATCACGCTGGATATGTCTACGGGCGCTAGGGTGCCGTCAGACTTGTGGGCGAAGGAGCGTAGGGTTTTGGTTAAGTTTGCCATGCGCTCGGTTAAGCTGGTAATTCGCGTTAGGTTATCGCTAACGGCGTCTGGTTTTTCTAAGGCTAATAATTGTTTGGCGTTATCGGCATAGGAACGTATCGCTGCTAAAGGCTGGTTGTATTCGTGGGCGAGTGCTGCCGACATTTGCCCGATACCGGCGAGCTTTGCTGCCTGCAATAGATCTTCTTGGGTTTCTCGCAGGGCGGCTTCTGCTGAGCGGCGCTCGACGACTTCGGATGCGAGTAAATTATTCGATTCGGTTAGTTCACGGGTTCTGTCTCGTACTTGTCGTTCTAACCGTAGGGCAAAAGCCTGCTGGCTGCGCGCGCGTTCGATGAGGCGTCTACGCCGTTCGAAAATAATCCATAGGGAAAGAAGACATAGCACGACCATTAATGTGCTGATAATAATGGTGCTGTGTTTTTGTTTTTGCACTGGCGCAAGATCTACTAATACGTGGAGTGTCCATTGCAATAGGGGTAGGTATTTTTTGACTTCGATATAACGGCTAGAAACACTGCCTTTGATTGCTTGCCGAAAGCGCACTTCTCTTACGGTCGCGTCGGTATTATTTTTGCTGCTTTCTGTTTTGCTCTCTGCTTGTCCTTCTGTTTGTCTTTCTATTTTTTTGTCTGCCTGTCTTTGCGCACTTGATGGTGACTGAATACTGCTAGAGTCACTTTCCGTCTGGAGCGCGGGCATTCGCCCGAAGGCTTTGTGACGCTGTTGAATGAGTGTCTCGAACGACTGTAAACGCCAAGCAGGAATATTAGACAGCAACACTCGCCCAGATGGATCGCTGGCGACAATAGGCTCTGCTAGCAAGGCCCATACATATTCGACCACATCTAAGTTTGCACGCACGATCAGCATGCCGCCGACTTTTTGATCGACAAAAACGGGCGATGCAAAAATATACGAACGCAAGCCGTCGGCATCGACATCACTCATGCGGCCTAAGCGACCTTGCAAGGCGGCTTCGAAATAAGGTTGGTGTTTAACGTTGGTTCCTACTAGCGCACGGTTACTGGCTGAAAAAACGCTGCCTTTTTTATCGACAAACCAAAAACCTTTCGCGCCAGACAAACCTGCTACGTCAGAAGCAAGACGTCCATTTTTAGTGTTGTGATTGGGTTCTATAGAAGCAGTGGACGAAGATACGCTGAGTTTATTACGCGCACGAAAAATATCAACCACATCTGGCCGCTTAGACACTAGTGCCGTAATCAAGCTGAATTTATTAAGTTGAAGTTCGAGATTAGATGATTGATAGTCGAGAATATTTTTTGCTTTGTCTTTCGCCTCGACCAGCGCTTTACGTTCAGACCATTCTGCTAATAGGTAAACAAGAAAACCACCCACCAGCGCCATTAACATCAGCACACTCACGTATTGAATACGCGTGTGCTTAGAAAAAAAATGGCGGCGGGCGGATGTACTCATTGGTCACCTATTAATGGAAACGCTAAAAATATCGCCTTATACAATTAGGAGTACTTGGCAAACCGAAAGTCCAGACCCTGCCATAGCGGCCATCACTAAATCGCCTGATCGTATTTTTCCAGACTCTAACGCCATAGCATAGTTTATTCCGAAAGTAGCTGAGGTAATATTACCCAAAGTGTCGAAGGTCTTAGTCATTCTTTCTTTTTCGACTCCCATAATTTTAGGATAACGCTCCCAAGGTCTTTTACCTACTTGGTGAGTAATTAAACAGTCGATATCTTCTGTTTTTATAGCCGCATTTTTTAGGGTCTGTGGAAGTAACTCTCTATGAGCATCAAGAATCGCATTACTAATTTCTTTCATCAGCATTTGACCTTCGGAAATAACACCCCGATCATGCTTGTAGTAACATAACTTTGATAATTGACCGTTACTGGAGAAGTTGAGACTTTTAATCTCGGAGTTGCTTTCAGATCGACTAATGATGGCAGCTACACCAGCATCCCCTACGGTTAGCGCACCTATTTTATTGAAAAACTCTGTTCGGTCTTTTAGCTCTCTTAAATGAGGTATAGTTACCTTTGATATACTGCTAGGGCGTTCTCCAGTGCATATCATGACATGACGAGCCGAGCCAGAAGTAATGGCCGCATTGGCAATGTTCATACCTGTCATAAAGCCTAAACATGCATTACTGACATCAAAACACACTGCATTTCTTAAACCTAAATTTTCTTGAATTATATGCGCTGTACTAGGTTCAATATAATCTCGATCTATTCCGCAAAAAATAAGCAGATCGATTTCATCAGGATTACCATTAAATTTACTTAACGCTTTATTCGCGGCATTCGATGCAAGTGTAGATGGCTTTTCGTTTTCAGAAGCATGCCTAACTTCTTTTATGCCGATCAGATCTTCAATAATTTTATCTGTAAAGCCTAACCTTTCTGGTTGTGTTTCTGCCATCATCGCTCGAGTGTTAACGATATTGCTCGGCAGGTAGTAATCTATTGCTGATATAAAGGTACTCATAGTGCGCTGAGACTCTAATTGAAAAAAATGGTGAGTTTATTTAATAGCTTAAAAGGGCCACTACCTGACAGGTAGCATAGGCTCCTTTAAGCACAAAGATATTTTTCACTACTCGAATGCAATTGAACTAATGATAATTACATTCGAAAGCCGTAAGCATCAATCCACTACCGCTATAGCATCTACTTTTTGGAACCCACGCGGAAGCTTATGCCCACGACGACCACGTTCGCCTTTATAATGTTCTAAGTCGGCCATTTTAAAGGTGGTGTGACGCTTGCCGGAATAGATGGTGAGCTTTTGTTTGGAATGTATCACGGCGACAGAGATCAAGAACTCTTCGCGTGCCTCGACTCTTGCCCCCGGAATACTCAGCATTTTATTGCCTTTACCACGGGCGAGTTCCGGCAGGTCGCTTAATGGGAAGATTAATAAGCGGCCTTCGTTACTGGCTGCGGCAACATAGGCACCAGCTACGTCGTCGATGATAAACGGCGGTAATACCCGCGCACCTTTGGGTAAGGTAAGTAGTGCTTTACCGGCTTTATTTTTGGTATATAAACTACCTAACTCGGTGACAAAGCCATAACCTGCGTCACTAGCAATTAACACGCGCTGTTTTTCGGCACCCATTAATAAGCCCGTAAATATAGCACCGCTAGGTGGATTTAAGCGGCCACTGGCAGGCTCGCCTTGTCCACGTGATGAGGGCAAGGTATGGCTGGCTAATGCGTAACTACGGCCGGTGGAGTCAATCAATAATGCATTTTGGTTGGTCTTGCCTTTGGCAGAGAACATGTAAGCATCGCCCGCTTTATAACTGAGCGAGGTTGGATCAACATCATGCCCTTTGGCTGAACGTATCCAACCTTTTTCAGATAGAACAACGGTAATAGGATCACTGGTCAACAAATCCATTTCACTTAAGGCTTGTGCTTCGCCACGAACCACAATGGGTGAGCGTCGGTCGTTGCCATATTTTTCGGCAATGGTTTCTAATTCTTTTCTCACTAGATTTTTTAGTTTAGTGGCCGACGCTAAGATGCCTTCTAACCACTGGCCTTCTGTTGCTAGCTCATCTTGCTCGCCACGAATTTTCACTTCTTCTAGCTTGGCAATTTGGCGCAGCTTTAATTCTAAAATAGCTTCGGCTTGTATATCGGTTACACCGAAACGTTCCATAAAGACTTGCTTAGGTTTATCTTCGGTACGAATGATGTGAATCACTTCGTCGATATTTAAGAAGGCAGCTAAGTAACCTTCTAATATATGTAAGCGCTTAAGCACTTTATCTAAACGGTATTGCAAACGACGACGTACCGTGACCATACGGAACGACAACCATTCCGTTAAGATCACCGGTAATGATTTAACCGAAGGCAGGCCATCGGTGCCGATCATGTTCATATTAATACGATAGGTACGCTCTAAATCGGTACTCGCAAATAGATGGCTCATTAACTGCTCAACATCAATGCGGTTGGAGCGCGGAATAATCACTAAGCGGGTTGGGTTTTCGTGATCCGACTCGTCACGTAAATCGGCCACCATGGGTAATTTTTTCGCCTGCATTTGTGCGGCGATTTGTTCGAGTATTTTTGCACCACTCACTTGATGCGGCAACGCCGTCACAATAATGTCGCCATCTTCTTGCCCCCATATACAACGCATACGCAAACTACCGCGTCCGGTTTCGTACATGGTTTGAATATCTTTTGGTGAGGTAATGATTTCGGCGTCGGTTGGCATGTCTGGCGCTAAGACAAATTCCATTAGCTCGGCCACATTGGCCTTAGGGTTGCTCAATAAATGAATACAGGCACTGACCACTTCGCGCAGATTATGCGGCGGAATATCCGTCGCCATACCGACGGCAATACCCGTCGTCCCATTTAATAGGATATTAGGGACTTGCGCAGGTAGCACTTTAGGTTCATCCATTGTGCCATCAAAGTTAGGCGACCAATCAACGGTGCCCTGCCCTAGCTCACTCAATAAAACTTCGCTGTATGCGGTTAAACGTGACTCGGTATAACGCATTGCCGCGAAAGACTTAGGATCGTCTGGCGACCCCCAGTTGCCTTGACCATCGACTAGGGGGTAGCGATAAGAGAAGGGCTGCGCCATTAGTACCATGGCTTCGTAAGCAGCCGAGTCACCATGTGGGTGAAACTTACCAATCACATCACCGACGGTACGTGCCGACTTTTTAAATTTGGCGGTGGCTTTTAAGCCTAACTCGCTCATGGCATAGACGATTCTGCGCTGCACCGGTTTGAGCCCATCGCCAATATTAGGCAAGGCGCGATCTAAAATCACGTACATGGAATAGTCGAGATACGCTTTTTCGGCATAATCTTTTAGGGGGATCGTTTCATCAGACTCTGGTGGCTTGACGACATTGCTCATAGTTAACTCTCTTGTACTTCTTACATTCGATTTATTCTGGAATTTGTGGGCGAATTTATCGCTAAAGATGCCTTACACACATTATTTTATATATTTTACGAATTATCTTATTCATGATAAAGCCAGTGGATTATAGTCATGCTATCCTTCGTTATATGGCGAGCGCTTTACTTTAAGGAGCCTCTGCTAGACTGGCAATATCAACGCGTTACACTGCCGACGAATTCCAAGCCAAGGCTTGAGCATTATTTGAACGACAGGCATTCTTAATTCATTCACGAAAGAGGGAATATACCATGAAGGCATCCGATCTATTAGTCAAATGTCTCGAAGAAGAAGGCATCGAATATATTTTTGGCGTTCCCGGTGAGGAAAATGCTGATTTTATGATGTCGTTAGAGAAATCTGACCAGATTAGATTTATTCTTACTCGCCATGAACAAGGCGCTGCCTTTATGGCAGAAATTTATGGCCGCCTTACGGGTAATCCGGCAGGCTGTTTGGGTACATTAGGCCCCGGTGCAACCAACTTAATTACCGGTGTTGCTAACTCTAATATGGATCGAGCGCCCATGCTGGTGCTTACCGGCCAAGGTGCATCTACTCGCTTGCATAAAGAATCACACCAAGTCATGGACGTGGTTGATATGTTTAGTGCCGTAACCAAATGGGCAACGACCATTTGGCACCCAGAGAACATTCCCGAGATCGTCCGTAAAGCGGTTCGTTTAGCACGCTCTGAAAAGCCCGGTGCAGTATTGATTGAGTTACCGGAAGATATTGCGAAGTTAAAAGTGACTAAAGCGCCTTTGCCGGTGCGTAAATTTCGCCGCTCGGTGCCGGACCCAGAAATCATTCAGCAAACGTATGACCGTATTAAAGCGGCTAAAACGCCGATTATTATTGCGGGTAATGGTTGTATTCGCCGTCGAGCGAGCGAGCAATTACGTATATTGTGTGAGAAAACCGGTATCGGTGTGATGAGTACTTTTATGGCGAAAGGCTGTGTCGACATGGATGCGGACTACTGCTTATATACTGTGGGTCTAGGCGCAAAAGATATTCCGGTATACGCGATTGAAAAAGCCGATCTCATTATTAGCATTGGTTATGACATGGTCGAGTATCATCCTAAATTATGGAATGATGGCAACAAAACTGAAGTGCTGCACATTGACTTTCAGCCGACCGAAATTGATGAAAACTACAATCCAAAAATTGAAGTGGTTGGTGATCTTGCCCATGCTCTTGAATCACTCAATACATTGATTGATACACAAGGCGGTTTTGATCACGACTTTAGCAGCCAGAAAAAAATGCGCTCGCTAATGAGTGCTGAAATTGCACAATATAAAGATGATGCTGGTGAAGCGGCCATTCGCCCGCAAAAAGCCTTGTGGGATGCACGTGAAGTATTAGGCCCTGATGATATTTTATTATCGGATGTTGGCGCACACAAAATGTGGATCGCTCGTCATTATCATTGCCATGAGCCAAACACCTGTTTAATTCCTAACGGTTTTTGCTCGATGGGCTTTGCCTTACCCGGTGCGATATCTGCGAGTCTGGTATATCCAGAGCGTCGTATTTTATCAATCTGTGGTGATGGCGGCTTCTTAATGAACGTGCAAGAAATGGAAACTGCGCGTCGCCTAAACTGCAACATGACGGTGATGGTATGGGAAGACGGTGGTTATGGATTAATTAGCTGGAAACAAGAAGCTGAATTTAATCGCAGTACTGACCTTGCGTTTAATAATCCAGACTGGATGCAGCTTGCTGAATCTTTCGGCTGGAACGGACACCTTGTAACTGATGCGAGCAACCTAAAAGCTGCATTAGAAGCATCGTTTAATGAAAGTGGCCCAAGCCTTGTGGTAATTCCAATTGATTACAACGAGAATAAGTTACTGACTAAGCGTTTAGGTGAGATGACTACGCCGATCTAATAGATTTATATATTAGATCAGCAGATAACAAAAAGCCGCAACATTTTATTATGTTGCGGCTTTTTTATGTGCGTTATCACTGTTGTCCCATTAGCTTAATATCGTCATACCGAGCTTGGCCCCACTACTGTCCGGGATGATTTTAATTTCTTCATTTTGACTAACGTTATCTTGTTACTTTCTTTACCTGAAAGACAGTAACCAAAGAAGGAGGATCCTATTCGCAGGCCCTGCCTTCCATGGATGGGGGGGCACTTGAAAAACGCAGAAGCAGTTATTTATCGGCTCCCCTGCGTGCTTCGTCAGAAAAGGCGCTTATCTGTGATAGCCGAAATCAAGTCCCCCTGAACTAAACACTCACCTAATCTAGAGCTTATAAAGGTTACTGCGATTTCGCTTAATTTATGCCGGACAGTTATGCCACTACAACCCGGTATCCAATCAGAGCTTGAAAACATTGGATTATGAAGCCTACGCTGGCTTTCACCCTTCGGGCTCGCTAGTGCGGTTCAAATTTGTTCCTACAAACTTGTCCAGATAAATTAACAGCAGATACCGGATCAAGCCCGGCATGACGACTTGATAATTGACGGTTGACGGTTGACGGTTGACGGTTGACGGTTGACGGTTGACGGTTGACGGTTGACGGTTGACGGTTGACGGTTTTAGATTAACAAAAACGGGGGCATCAAGGTGCGCCGTAGTTAATACCTGTCGAGTAAGCGGCAATTTTACTGAGGTATGTATAAGGCAAACCGCTTTGTTGATGCCATTCATTCATTAGCGCTTGAACCTTTTTCAGATCACGCTGGCTACTTGGATTATCGGCAATATCAAGCCCCGCATTTTGCATCGCTAAGACCACATCACCGGTCAGCATGAAAGCATCCATGCCCACGTAACGCAAAAAGCGTGGGCCGGTTTGCCCGCCTAAACGAGAGCCGTGTTTTTTTAGATACAACATTAAGCCCACTTGATCATCCGCAGGCCATTCGCCAATCAGTTTAGCAAAGCCGTCGTGCTTACGTGACTCATCATAAACAAAGGCTACGTTTTCACGCACCGCACTAATTTTTTGCCAGTGACGAACAATACGCGTATCAATCATATAGCTTTCCCATTGTTCAGGAGAGAGAAAGCTTAGCTTCATAATATTAAAGTCGAAAAATGCGGCTTCAAATTGCGGCCATTTTTTTTCGACTACTGACCAACGAAACCCCGCTTGATTAATGACTTTTGTCATCATGGATAAAAAACGGTCATCGGCCAATTTAAGTAATAATGATTTTGGTGGTACAGGTGGCAGCAAGGCAGCTAAACCGGCTTTACCGCCTTTACGCTTTTCTGCTTGATGTAGGATATCGGAAAATGCTTTCATCGTGCGGTAAATTTATCTCGGATTGAAGGATTGTAGAATGGTAGCGCAACTATTAATAGCCCATCACATTAGTTCGCAATGGTTAGCAATTGCCCTACTTTAATGGTTGATGACCGTAGTTTATTACGAAGCTTTAGTACGGTGTAAGACACTTTATATTGCTCCGCGATTTCGGATAAGGTCTCACCCGATTTCACCTTATGGGTGATTTTCTTAGCGACTACCTTAGCTCGCCTTTCACTAATCGTTAATACCTGACCTATACGAATATTATTGTTCTTTAGTTTATTTAATCCCTTAATTTTTGTTACGCTCACACGGTAACGCTCACCAATGGTCGACAAGCTATCACCATTAACTACTTTGTGAGTGATTTTTGTGCCACTCGCTGAGTGTTCGCTTGCGTTATTTTTTTGTGTACTACTGATTGGTGGTGTTGCGGAAACCGTTTTTTCTACCGACGAGGACTGTTTAGCCACTATATTGTCTGTAGATTCTGTTGTAGGAATGATTAAGTCGCTCTCTTTACTGCCATTTTTCTTCCATGCCACATAGGTGGAAGCGGGTGGCTTCGCATAAAAGTAATCTTTGATACCCTTAAAAATAGACTTGGCCATTTTTTGACGGTAGCTAGAGCTGCCCAATAGCTTTTCTTCTTTTGGGTTTGAAATAAATCCGGTCTCGATTAAAATAGAAGGAACATCTGGCGACTTCAGCACCAAGAAGCCCGCTTGCTCTACCTGCTTTTTATGCAATCTTGCTGTACCGCCCATCTCTTTAAGGACTTCTTTGCCCACTTCCAAGCTCGAACCCACGGTAGCGGTCATAGATAAGTCGACTAATACACCACGCAATACCTCATCTTTATCATCTAAACTGACATCACCAACACCACCTATTAAATCTGCTTCGTTTTCTTGTTGCGCTAAGAATCGTGCGGCCTCACTGGTCGCGCCCTTTCTAGACAAAGCATATACCGATGCACCATTGGCCTGTGGTTTGTTAAACGCATCTGCGTGTACTGAAACAAATAAGTCTGCACGCAACTCTCGCGCTTTATCTCGGCGCTTACGTAATGGGATGAAATAGTCAGCAGTGCGGGTAAGCTTTGCGGTAAAACCTTTTTCGTTATTAATTAATTTGGCGAGCCGTTTAGCGATATCTAATACCACGTCTTTTTCTTTGGTTTTTCTAGGGCCTATAGCACCGGGGTCTTCACCCCCATGCCCGGCATCAATCACGACCAATACGTTTCGTAAGGTTCGTTTTTTTACCGCTGACGTGGTAATTTTTGTCATATTGGATAGAGATTTATCCGCTACATTAATAACTGTTTTTTCGGTGGCTTTATTTTTATCATAAAGATCTATCACTAAGCGATAAGGTTTACCTTTACTAGGCTTCAGCAAAAAGCTACGTGGCTTTACTTCTGCGTTCAAATCAAACACTAAACGTAAGTCTTTGCCGTTGCGGGTTGCTGAACGGATGCGCTTAATTAACGATTTTTTTTCTTTAAAGGCGTCTTGCGTTAACGATGATTCATTTTTTGAATCACTAATATCCAATACTAACCGGCTAGGTTTTTCCAGTACAAACAGTTGGTAGGTGACCGTACCGCTCAAGTCAAATACCACACGCGTATTATCCGGTGCTCGCCACACGCGCAAACTATCAAGAGTCGCTGCTGCTGCAGTTTGTCCATAGACGCAGAAGAAAAATACGCTACAAAATAAAAACCCTAATCGGCATTTCGATAAGCGAGTAAGACTAGCAATGCGGTGTGGCACTTACGTCTCCTGTTATTGTTATGTACGAGGCATCTCTAAAAACTGCCTTTTCTCGCGATAGCTGCATCGCCTAGTGGCGCCTACTTTTGGCACTCTCACGAAAAAATTCTAATTTTTAGAGGTGCCCTACACCAATGGTTAAGCTATATTTGGTTTGTATACTCGTTCAGAGTTAACCACTATGGTATTTTTGTGATGATACGCAGTTCGCGTCCTACAATAGTGTCTTGTGTAACATGCTGACTCGGTACACCATTGTGATTTTCATCGCTAATTTTCGGCACTAAACTCACGACAACATCTGGCTCGGGCAACACGCCTTCGCCTCTCTCTGCCCACTCAACAATACATAGCGACTGCGGGGAAAAATAATCACGTATCCCCATATATTCCAATTCTTCTGGATCACCTAATCGATATAAATCAAAATGGTAAACGATAGGGGATAATTGTTCGTAAGGTTCAACCAATGTATAGGTTGGACTCTTAACTGCGCCTGAATGGCCGAAGCCTTGCAAGATGCCACGCGTCATGGTGGTTTTTCCTGCGCCTAGTGTACCCTCAAGAAACACTGTCATACCAGCAGATAACTGCGCCGCCAATTGTTCGCCCGCTAGCACCGTGGCGGCTTCGTCAGCCAGCCATTGCGTAGTGGTGGTGGTTTTCACATCAGACAATGTTTGAGCAGTCACTGTCTGAGAAAGTAGATCAACCATGAGGCATTCCATCGTGTGACTTGTTCAAATTTTCTCTACTTGCTTCATCAACACTGCTTAGTAATTTTTGTACTTCGACAATGAGGTCGGTCGCCAATAAACTTCGTAGCCCTGTTGAGCTAATGGCATTATCTGCCGCACTAGAGTGCAATATAGCCGCTAACTTCGCCGCATCATCACAGCTCATACCTTGAACCAATAGTGCGCCAACTAAACCGCTTAATACATCACCCATACCGCCGCTAGCCATGCCGGCATTGCCAGCGTCGCATAAATATTGCTCGCCAGTTGATGTGACTACAACTGTGCCCGCACCTTTTAAGATAACTGCACCGCCATATTGCTGCTGAATCGCTTGTGCTGCAGCAAAACGGTCTGCTTGAATTTCTTCTATAGAACAATCCAATAACGCTGCCGCCTCACCCGGATGCGGGGTTAACACCCACTGGCGCTGGTCGCGCTCGACTGCAGATAAATCTTTGAAACGCGGCTGAGATAACAGACGCAATGCATCAGCATCTAACACCAGCGGAATGCTGGTGTTCTCGAGTACTTGATATAATAACTGTTCCGACCATGCAGACTGACCTAAACCTGTACCAATCACAATACCACTTGCACGGGTGAACATAGGCAATAAGGCTTGACCGTTTTCGATACCGGCAACCATTAATTCTGGCTGACGCGCTAAGGCTGCAGAGACAAACACTGGCTGGGTGGCCAAGCTAACCAAACCCGCGCCAGAGCGCAGCGCCATTTGTGCGGCCATTATCGGTGCACCACCATAACCATAACCCACGCCACTATCGCCGCCAATCACTAGCAAATGTCCACAATGGCCTTTGTGGGCATCGCTAGCTCGTGGACTTAATGCGGTTAGCGAATAGTTCAGGCTTAACAACTGGGTGGTCGAATTAACTAAGTGCAGCCATTCTTGATCAATATCCAGGTCCGAAAAATAACGCGCGCCGCTAGATGAACGTCCAGCGCCGGTAAACAGCCCCTGCTTTTGTCCGATAAAGCTCAGAGTGGCATCAGCCACAACGGCAACATTACCGATCGCTCCCGTATCACCACTCACACCGGTTGGAATATCAATCGCCAATACCGGCCAACCGTGTGAGGTTCTCGCCGCATTCATCGCAACAACAGCCTCGGTCATATTTTCGCGTAACACGCCTTTGCTACCGGTTCCCAGCATCCCATCAATCATGACCGTATGCTGATCTTGCATTAACTGACTATCGATAAATGCCGCAGCATCAAACGGGCAGCAGACTACGCCCTCTCGCATCGCATAATCATAAGCAAGGAATGCCACGCTATCTTTTGCTGGCTCACCCAATGTCCATAAAGTGACGTCGAGGTTTCTCTGCTTAGCCAACGCAGCTACCACGTAGCCATCACCACCGTTATTACCTACACCACAAAATAAATGGAGTGCGGTAGTTTGTGGCCAAAGATCAAAGATACAATCAAACGTTTTACGCCCTGCCCGCTTCATTAAGACAATAGCGGGTATACCTTCATGCTGCATCACCAAATGATCTAACTCCACCACTTGCTGTGATAGATAGAGAGATGGGGAGGAGGAGTAAGAAAGCTCGGCTCTGTTACTTGCTCTGTTGGTTATTCCGTTAATTGAAGAGGATGTGGATGACATAAGAAACTCTTAAAAAAGCTAGGGTTGGAGAGGTCCAAAGAAGAACTCCAAAGGAGGGGTTCAAAGGACAACTCTAAAAATGCTGTCCATTATAAGCTAACCACTTTAAGATAACAGCTGTACTACCTTCGTTGTGGTCATTAGCTGCATAATAGCTAACGAAGCAGCCATTCATCTATCCATCTTTCAACAAGCCGCCTTTCTTACATGACGACACCCCCCGACACACTTAACAATTCACCTACCGGCTCATCAGCCAATTTGCTCATACCCAACGATAATCACCCTGCTATGCAGCAATTAGCCCAAGAGGTACACCAGTGGGGTCGCGAATTAGGCTTTCAGCAAGTAGGTATTACCGACGTAGATTTAGGCCAGCATCGTGAGCATTTGCAAACGTGGCTAGACAATCGCTATCACGGTGAAATGAAATGGATGGAAACACATCAAGACCTACGCAATGATCCGTCACAATTAGTACCCGATACCATTCGTATTATTTCTGCACGGATGGACTACCTGCCGGAAAACACGCAATTTATTCAAATATTGAAAAAGCCAGAAAAGGCTTATATTTCTCGCTATGCATTAGGGCGTGATTACCACAAACTGATTCGCAAACGCCTTGCCACACTCGCCAGCAAAATAGAACAGCGTTATACCGAGCTCGCCATAGAAAATGGCTGGCCATTAACGAGCATTTCACAACGCCCCTTCGTTGATAGTGCCCCCGTTTTAGAGAAGGCCGTCGCTGAAAAAGCTGGTTTGGGCTGGATTGGCAAGCACACACTGGTACTCAATAAAAATGTAGGCAGTTGGTTTTTTTTAGGGGAAGTATTAACCAATATTCCGTTGCCCATTAATAAAGTGATCGCAGAAAACAAATGTGGCGACTGCACTGCGTGCCTAACAGTTTGCCCAACCGATGCCTTTGTTGCACCCTATACACTAGATGCTACTCGCTGCATTTCGTATTTAACCATTGAGCTAAAAACATCTATTCCCGAAGAGTTTCGCGAACCTATTGGCAACCGCGTATTTGGCTGCGACGATTGCCAAGCTATTTGCCCGTGGAACAAATACGCCAAACACACAGAAGAAAAAGACTTCTCGCCGCGCCATCAACTACAAGACAGCGATCTTACGGCTCTATTTTCATGGACAGAAGAAGAGTATTTGAAGAACACTGAAGGCTCTGCTATTCGTCGTATTGGCTACGAACGCTGGCTACGTAACCTTGCCATTGGCTTAGGCAACGCCCCGAAATCACAGGCGATTTTTGACGCATTAACTGCGCGAGAAGATTACCCATCAGAGATGGTGCAGGAGCATATTAGGTGGGCATTAACAAGACAACAAAATAGCCGGAAAAGCAAAAGAAAGATTAAAAGAAAAAACACATAGTCATTTTACAGCCCTACACTGACTTATCATTTCACCATCATCTTTTGCAGATAGCTTGCCTTCGTTAAAAATAACATGAGCAACGCTTATCTATCACTTGCACGCCAGCAGGATTTAATAGCCATACACACTAAACCTCGAGAAAAAGTAACAAAAATACTATAAAAAGACTACCTCCATGAAAGATCGAACCCACAAAATATAACAAAGCATTAACCTTACAAACTCACATACCGCTACCGCTCCAATGGCATTCGTGTAGAATTCTTCACGTAGAAAACCTACCCACAGAAACCTCTACCAACAAAGGATTTGAAGACAGCCGCTGCACGCCTTATCTTACCGCGCCGTATAGATTACCTACTCCACATTCAGCAATGTGTCTTTACTTATGCTTATCAATAAAATCAGCGTGCTATTCATCGCTATTACTTTTACTCACATCGCTCTTGCACAAACCGCATCAAACACTAAAACCGCCGAGCTTATATTTGAAAACTTAACCAAACATAGGTCCACACACAGAGGGTCTAAAAAGACAGACTACTTTTTTTAATATAAAAAATGCACCCTATATGTAAACAAAAAAACTCACTTACTGGAGGATCAAGCACCTCATCATCCACACAACACTCAATACTCAATACTCAATACCACTAAAAAAAATTCAAACCGTTAGAACAAACAACTCAAGAAATTCCATTATTTTAAAAACAAATGACAAGTCACAAGATATTTATACGTCGCTTACAAAAGATAACGAGAAAGTCATAGAGTCCAATATCAGTTGGATTCCTATTCAGATTCAAAAAAAAATTGTGCA
>JBLHVA010000010.1:0-15862 GCA_047630005.1 Candidatus Endobugula sp.
CAGACAACATTGACTTCAGGTGATGACTGACGAGCGGTGGGATTATTTTCACATGTAGATTCGTTTTCAATCTCACCTACCATAAACACCAAAGACACCAACGGCGCATACACGGCAATAGAATATAAATCACGAGCATCCATTGAGGTTTCAATGTCTAATGAAACAACAGATAAGTCAGGCAAGTAATTGGTGGACTTACAACGAACCGACTTCACTGCGCGGTAATTCGGCACGCTTTTTTTTGTGCTATTGGTTAGCTCAGAAATAGGCGTTGTATTGTAGGGCAACTCCAAACTACTGGTAATAAACCGCTCCATCAGAAAACGTTCAGGTGGCCGGATATCGGCTTCCCAATAGACCACATTCTGCTTATCTAACGCACGGAGTAATTTCTTAACTTGCTGATACTGCCGACAATAAACACCGCAGACTTTCTCGCCTTTATTATTCTTAAGCGCTAGCGGTTTTACCTGTACAGAGGTAAGAGAAGAAGAACGGGAAGAGAATAGATAGGCGTAATTGTCTGCGTCTACTTGTCGAATAAAGAAAACCGACTGCTGACTGGGAATAGTTAATTGAACAGGGCCGTTATCGGTAGATAACCAACATTCAATTGCAATACCTGTTGGTGTATCTCGCCAATGACGAGTGAGGATGAAGCCTTTCATTGTTTTTTATGGGGACCGAGGAGAGCGTAAATTAACTATTCGCTATATCTTTAACTCACATTTGGGGCTCAGCCCCAAAACGATTAAGCCATTTACGAACCTAAAACTCACCACTACCCCTGCTCCAACAATTCCCTAAGATCAATAATCGCCGCATGTGCTCGAGACAGGTAAGACGCCATGACTAATGAGTGGTTTGCCATCATGCCAAAGCCGCTACCGTTTAATACCATTACGCTATAAATAGGTTCTTGGGTGGCTTCTAGTTCTCGGACAATTTGGCGTAGGCTAATAAGTGCATTTTTCTTTTGCAGTACATCAGCAAAATCCACTTCGGCGGCTTTTAAGAAATGGATGAGCGCCCATGCACTGCCTCTTGATTCATAAAACACATCGTCAATTTCTAGCCACGGAGTTTTGATAATTAACTCGCTGGGCGCGGGAGTGGCTTGGCTCGCGTTTTCTTCACCCGCTAAATCGGTATTAATACGGCGCTGACCAACACTGGCACTTAGGCGTTGTGACAAACTGCCTAAGCGGGATTCCACGGTAGATAACCACGAATGTAAATTATCAGCCCGGGCATAAAACTGCGCATCGGTTTTATCTTCATCCGTTAAGCGAGTGCGGTAACGAATAAGGTAATCTATGCCTTCTTGATAAACCGATTCAGATGAGGGGAAAATCCAACTGGTGGTATCAAAATTAAAACGCGGTTCGGCAATCACCAAGTCTTTATCTTCGGTTGACTGCGATTGTGAACGACTAAAGGATTCCCGCAATGTTTTGCTGAGGTCACGCACTTGTATTAGCACGCCATATTCCCAGTTGGGAATATTGTCTAACCAAATACCCGGCAACGACACATCGTTAGATAGGTAACCACCGGGTTTATGCAACACCGTATTGGCAACGTTAATTAATGCAGTGGTGGTATTCACACCCGTGATAGCGGCTTGATTGTTATTTTCTAGAGAGATTCGATCAGGCTCGTTACTCCAGTACATCCCTAGCACTAAAACAAGGATCAGATAAACCACTACAACAATCAATAACCAACGCCGCCAAGACGAGCTATCAGAAATATCATCTTGCCAATCATCGTAGCGATCAGCCATTTGGGTACGGAATCGAGTAAACCAAGAGTTGGGTGCCATAAACAAAGCCTGCTGTAAAATGCGAATAAAGATAATAGACCGAATGGCTTTATCTTACCCGCAAAAGAGGCAGGTTAATAGGCTGTGTTGACTAGAATACATCTTGTGCGGGGTTGGGCTTAGCGGAATCAATATCCCACTCTAGCATTGCATTGTTCAATGCCTTAGGCGTGAGATCTCCTGCTTTATGTAAACCATATAGTGCCGTATAAGCAATATGTTGAGCACTCACTTCAAAGTGATTACGTAAATCTTCACGAGACTCGCTGATACCAAAACCATCGGTCCCTAGAGTGGTGTAATTACTTGGCATCCAGTGGGCGATGGATTCGGGCAAGGCTTTCATATAATCGGATGCAGCCACATATACGCCGTCATCATCAGTAAAAATCTGCTGGAGATATGATTGTTTACTGCCAGACTCCGGGTGTAGACGATTCCAACGCTCGACCTCTAATGCGTTTCGAGATAAAGCCGTATAACTGGTCACGCTCCAAACATTTACCGCGACACCTTGCGTAACCAACAAGGCTTGCGCCGCCATGACTTGCATCATAATAGAGCCACTACCTAATAAATTAACGATAGATGCGCTCTTATTTTCCTCTGTACTGATTTCTTGAGAACTGCTTTCGGAGGGATACGTTTTGAACAAATACGCGCCGTTAATAATGCCTTCTTCAATACTACCATCTTCATCATCACCTTCGGGCATCGCTGGCATTGGGTAGTTTTCGTTATATACCGTTAAGTAATAGAAGACTTTTTCTTCATCAAAATACATAGCCTGTACACCAGCGCGTACAATCACTGCTAGCTCATAAGCAAAGGCTGGATCATAGCTACGTAAGTTAGGCACGGTTGCCGCCAGCAAGTGCGAATGACCATCTTGATGCTGTAAACCCTCACCGTTTAATGTCGTGCGGCCGGCCGTACCGCCAAGTAAAAACCCACGAGCCATGCTATCGGCACAAGCCCAAATCATATCGCCCACACGCTGAAAACCAAACATCGAATAATAAATATAAAATGGAATAGTCGGCACTCCGTGAGCAGCATAGGCCGTACCCGCAGCAAGAAACGATGCCATCGCGCCAGCTTCGCAAATGCCTTCTTGCAAAATCTGTCCATCGGCAGCTTCTTTATAAGGCAGCAAACTATCGCCATCAACCGGCTGGTATTTTTGGCCTTCCGGGATATAAATACCGGCTTCACGAAAAAGCGCTTCCATACCAAAAGTACGTGCCTCATCAGGGACAATAGGCACAACATAACGCCCCATTTTTTTATCTCTCAGTAATTTAGCTATCAAACGTACCACAGCCATAGTGGTAGAAATAGCGCGCTCACCACTGCCCGCCAACATATCGGCAAACAAACTGGTTCCCAAGGGTTCAATTTTCGGGCATTGCACTTTGCGCTGAGGTAAATAACCGCCCAAGTTTTTTCGTCGACCTTTTAAATAATGCAGTTCTTCGCTATCGGCTTCTGGTTTATAAAACTCTGCGGCGGCTAACTGATCATCACTTAGTGGAATGCCATATTGTCGGCCACAGGTAATGCGCTCCTCCCGAGACAATTGTTTTTTTTGATGAGCACTATTGCGACCTTGCGTGCCCTCACCCATACCATCACCTTTAACAGTTTTAATTAAAATAACAGTCGGCTTACCAGTACCTTGTGCCGCTTTCGCAAACGCCGCGTGAACTTTTTTCGGGTCTTGCCCGCCACGTTTAATTTCTCGCAATTCTTCATCGGTGAGTGTTTGCATAAGTGCATGTAATTCTGGCGAACTATTCACCCAATGCTCTCGCTGAACATCGCCTTTCGATACCGAATACAGTTGATAATCACCATCTAACGCCTCGTTCATACGGGCCTGTAAAATACCCTCTGCATCGCGAGCCAGTAAGTTATCCCAGCCGCTACCCCAAATTACTTTTATCACCTGCCAATCAGCACCACGGAAGCTACGCTCTAGCTCTTGTATAACTTTGCCATTGCCTCGCACGGGGCCATCTAAACGCTGTAAATTGCAGTTAATCACTAAGATTAAATTATCCAACTTTTCTCGCGAAGCAATATTCACTGTACCTAGAACTTCTGGTTCATCCGCTTCGCCATCGCCGATAAAATTCCAAATTTTCCCGCCATTTTTAGGTTTTAATCCGCGCGCTTCTAAATATTTAGCAAAACGTGCTTGGTAGATGGCATTCGGCGTTGATAAGCCCATAGAGGCTGTTGGTGACTGCCAGAATTCGGGTAACTGACGAGGGTGAGGATAAGATGACAAGCCACCGCCGGCCTGTAATTGACGACGAAAGTTTTTAAGCTGCACCTCATCAAGACGCCCTTCTAAAAAAGCACGGGCATACACACCCGGTGCGGCGTGCGCTTGTACATTAACTTGATCGCCACCGTAACTGTCACTTTTATTTTTAAAAAAATGCTGAAAGCCAACCTCTAACATCGTCGCCGCTGATGCATAGGTCGCGATATGACCACCCACACCGCTACCACTATCCGCCGCTTGCAACACCATTGCCATGGCGTTCCAACGAATAATATTTTCGATCTTTTTCTCTACAGCAATGTTACCGGGATAAGCGGGCTCATCTGACACGCAAATGGTATTGCGATAAGGGGTGTTCAACGTAGCTTCATCCAGCTGAACACCGCTATCGAGCAATTTGTTTTGCAACTCAAATAGCAATTCTTTAGCGCACTCGCTACCTTGATGCTTGAGTACATAATCTAAAGACTCTAACCACTCTTGCAACTCTTCTGATTGTTTACTCTGATCATTAACGGCTACAACACTCATACTAAACACCCTCTTATTTTTCTGTCAGAAATAATAACCAGTTGACCACGCCCTCACTATCAAGATACTGATTACGCTACACATTTATTATTACTGTTATAAAAAGAGCGCATGGTCATGCGCCCGACCGCTCGGTTATACACTGCAAGAGTGGAATTAAGAGGCCACTAAAGGTGCCGAGTTAGCTTCTACTGTATTAGTGCCCACTATTTGATCTGTATTTTTTATCTGCTCGCTAGCAGCAACAGTATCCAAACCAAAAGCAATATCCTCTTGAATATCACTCAATGTTTCGAGACCAACAGAAAGACGAATAAGACCTTCGCTAATACCAAATTTTTCACGTTCTTCAGGCTCATAAGGAGAATGGGTCATGCTGGCAGGATGCTGCACTAATGTTTCAGCGTCACCTAAACTTACCGCACAAATAGCCAGCTTTAGCGAATCAATAAATTGAATGCCTGCATCAACGCCGCCGTGTAATTCAAATGAAATCATGCCGCCAAAGTTATCCATTTGTTTTTTGGCCAATTCATGTTGAGGGAAAGATTTCAGACCGGGGTAATACACTTTTTTGACGGCAGGATGCGCCTCGATTTGCTTAGCGATTGCAAGTGCACTCGCGCAATGTCGATCCATTCTTAGCTCTAGGGTTTTTAAACCACGCATAATTAAAAACGCATCCATTGGCGAGATGACCGCACCAGTCATATCCTTCAGACCAAAATAACGAACATGGTCGATGTGTTCTTTTTTACCTATTACCGCACCCGCCACTAAGTCGCCATGGCCACCTAAATATTTCGTTGCAGAATGCACTACAAAATCTGCACCGAACTCGATGGGTCTTTGCAAATAAGGCGTGCAATAGGTGTTATCAACGATCACCAAGGCATCGTTAGCATGAGCAATTTTCGAAACTGCCGCTATATCTACTAAACCATTATTGGGATTCGACGGGGTTTCAAAATACACTACTTGAGTATTGTCACTAATCGCATCAGCCACATTTTTTGGGTCACTCATATCCACATGAGTGACTTTAATACCAAACTTTTTCAGGCCATGCTGTAGATAGGAAAAGGTGCAGCCGTAAATGGTCTTATCCGCAATAATTTCATCGCCAGGCCCCATCAATGACCAAAGAGTAGACGTAATAGCACCGATACCAGAAGACAATGCCAATGCAGCTTCTCCGCCTTCTAAAGTGGCCAAACGATCTTCTAACAATGCCTGAGTAGGATTACCTAAACGCGTATAAATATAACCTTCTGTTTCGCCTGCAAAGCGATCACCACCGCTCTTGGCATCGGGAAAGGCAAAGGTTGATGTCATATACAGTGGCGGCACTAAGGCGCCCTGATGGCTCATGGGGTCGTAGCCCTTATGGATAGCGCGGGTAGCAAAACCTTGAGAGGTTGAAGACGGTGTTTTTATCGATTTATCATTCATAATATTGTATCGCTCATAATCCATGGCCTAATGTCGTTATCGTTTTTGTATTCGCTAAGGATTTGATAGCAGGCACCGTGCCAAAACAAAAAAAACCTTTACAATCAATTAGATAAATAAAACCACACTGACTATCACACCATTAATCGTAAGAATTTTCTTACACAAAAAACACCTGTCACTTCACACCCCTTATGTTCGTTAGAGAAAACTTACTGTAAGATATTACTTCCGGTGTAAGCCTTTATTTACACCCTACATAACAAACGAAAAGACAAGATGAAGATCGAATTAATAGGCAAAAACCGCTTTGGCATTACCCAAGAAGTGTTGACAGTGATGACCGAGCACCAGCTTGAACTGGCTTCAATGGAAGTGAGCACAGGACATATCTATATTGATGTGCCCCACTTAACAGAATATAAGCTACCACTCTTATCTTCTGCACTAGCCAATATACAAGGGCTAAAGGCCATCAACATGATTGAACTGCTGCCCAACGAACGGCGGCGCTTTCACCTAGACACGCTGCTCGCCAACTTCCCCGATCCGCTATTTACTATTGATGCCTCCGGCGCAATATTGTCGGCCAATGCCGCTGCAGCGACACCTCTAGGCTTAGCCGAGATCGCATTAGAGGGGATATTTATCAAAGACATATTAGACGGAGATTACGATGTCGCGGCGACAAGCCCACAACAAAAACAATTACAAGAAGTCACTCTCGCCGGACAACCTTATTTATTAGAGCTGCAATTAATGCATTCCATTCATAGCGGCACCACTACGAATACAAGCCAAACCAGCCATAGCCATGGCGAAGACAACAACCATCAACCCAGCATCAAAGACTGCATGCTGATATTGCATACACCCACTCGCGTAGGGCACCATATCTCTAAAGTACAAATGGGAAATATCAAAGGGCTTAACACTATCGCGGGACAATCCGCGGCGATGTTACAAGTCAAAAGTCGCGCGCAGCAATTTGCTAGCGTACATGCGCCATTACTTATTCAAGGCGAAACAGGTACAGGTAAAGAACTTTTTGCTCGCGCCGTACATCAAATTAGCCCTTGGTCATCCGCTGCATTTTTAGCTCTTAATTGTGCCGCATTGCCAGAGAACCTTGTCGAGAGCGAACTCTTTGGCTATGCCTCTGGGGCATTCAGTGGCGCGACTCGTGATGGCAAACCCGGATTATTAGAACTTGCCGATGGCGGCACAGTATTTTTAGATGAGATAGGGGAAATGTCGACCTATGTACAAGCGAAGCTATTACGTTTTGTACAAGACGGGACGTTTTTGCGTGTTGGCGGGAAAAAAGAACATAAAATTAATGTGCGTATTATTTGCGCCACTCATCGCAACCTTGAACAACTTGTGCAGGAAGGCCGGTTTCGTGAAGACCTGATGTATCGCCTCAACGTGCTCAACCTGACACTGCCGTCATTACGTGAACGACCCGACGACATAGTTGATTTAGCGACATTATTTGTTGCCCGCGCCGCCAATCAAATTGGCTGCCACACACCCAACATTAGCAAACAAGCAAAAACATTACTTGCTAGCTATTCATGGCCGGGCAATGTACGCCAGTTAGAAAATTTATTATTTCGTACTATCGCGATGAATCAAAACAAAACCATCGACGTCGATGATTTACATCTTATTGGCATTGCCGAAAACCCAACCAACAACAAAGCAGAACCCGAAAACTGGAAAACCGCGCAAGCGGAATTTGAAAAAAACCTACTAACACGCTTATATAAACACTATCCCAGCACACGTAAACTCGCCAAGCGCTTAGAAGTGTCTCATACAACCATTGCGGATAAGCTGAGGGCTTATGGGATTACCCTATAGCTAGTGAATTATTCATCCGGTATAAGAGCCAGCATATCGGTAACACCAACATCCACACCGCACTGACTAAAAAGTGTAGAGACCTGCCCCCGATGATGGGCCTGATGATTAAATACATGCTGCAACAAATAACCAACATTTTTAACCGATTCATTACCTTTGGAGTCTGTGTACTTTAACGCACTCGACAATACATCATCGGTAAGCTCATCAGTAAATAACACAATATGCTTATCCATGATCTCTCGCGCCTTGTTGAGAGAAGCAAGGTCTGCATACATAGTACTATTAAGAGATTCGGGCTTTGCAATATCACGAAAATAATCAAGAGAGCTAAAAGCAAGTGGGTGATTTGAAAACCGTTTAAACCAAAAAACATCACCCACCATAATATGATTCAAGGTGCCGATGATCGAGCCAAAATAAGCGCCTCGATTTTCATTTAACTCACTGGCACTTAATTTTTTTGCCGCCTGATAGACACTTGTATTCATCCACTGATTGTATAACGCCAATCGCTGAAAGCTGACCTCAAAAGACATGATTTTCCTTGGGTATATTAAAGTGGGCTTAATCCAATACTGACATTTACCTAACCATACCAACAAAAACTACCTTACATCAGCTTAGCCCTGTCACATACACCACTTAGCTCAAACAGCCACTTTGTTAACAACTTTTACAAAAACACCCCCTGCACGGCCCTTTCACTCACAAAAGACTAGATTTTGTCGACACTTTAGAGTTAGACTGCTAAAAATAGCAAAAAAAATCACCATAAACATACACTTTTGTCGACAAAATATGAACAAAGTATCGGATCAAACAATCACCAGTGATATTAGCGAGAAGCTGATTAACGCTATTGTGAATGGCGAGATAGCGCCCGGCAGCAAGCTGAGCGAACCTAAGCTTGCGCAGCAATTTAATATTAGTCGTGGGCCGTTGCGAGAAGCCATTCGTCGCTTGGAAGGCCTTAATTTGGTTTACCACGTACCACGCGAAGGCGTGAAAGTGGTGACTTTAGAGCTTAAAGAAATCATTGAAATCTATCATGTGCGCGAGGCGCTAGAAGGCCTTGCAGCAGGTTTAGCCGCACGAAACATGGAACAAAAAGACATTGATGAGCTGCATAAATTATTAGAACTGCATGAACAATATATTGATGATAATGGTGAGTACTTTCGACAAGAAGGCGACTTTGATTTCCATTACAAGATTATTCAAGGCAGTAAAAATCAGTTACTGATTAAACAGCTCTGCCATGAACTCTATCACCTAGTACGTATGTTTCGTTATCAAACGCGCAAAATAAAATCTCGCACACAGCAAGCGCTGATCGAACACAAGCAATTAGTGAATGCGATAGAACAACGCGATGAACAATTGGCAGAATTATTAATGCGTCGCCACATTTCTCGCGCACGAGAGAACATAGAAAGTAAATGGAAAGAAAAGTAATTTAATTTCACAGTGAGAAAATGATGAACAACTCTTCGCCCGGCAAGAACTTTCGCCAAGTACTACGCGATACCCAGCCATTACAAATTGTCGGTACGATTAACGCCTATACCGCGATGATGGCAAGTCAAATAGGCCATAAAGCCATTTATATTTCTGGTGGTGCTTGTGCAAACGCCTCTTACGGCTTGCCTGACTTAGGTATGACTAGCCTTAACGATGTGCTTGAAGATGCTCGCCGTATTACCGCAGCAGTAGACACCCCACTCATGGTAGATATTGATACCGGCTGGGGTGGCGCATTTAATATTGCTCGCACCATTAAAGCGATGGAAAGCGCAGGCGTTGCTGCCGTACACATTGAAGATCAAGTCGCACAAAAACGTTGCGGTCATCGCCCAAATAAAGAAATTGTTAGCGAGCAAGAAATGGTTGATCGCATTAAAGCCGCTGTAGATGCAAAAACCAATAATGACTTTTTTATTATGGCGCGTACAGATGCTTACGCCATTGACGGCTTAAACGCGGCAATTGATCGAGCAGCCGCTTGCGTTGAAGCCGGTGCCGACGGCGTATTTGCCGAAGCCATGTCAAGCCTAGAAGGATACACCGCATTTAAAGATCACATTAATGCACCACTACTCGCCAATATGACAGAGTTTGGCATGTCGCCGTTATTTGATACCAGCGAGCTCGCCAAGAGCGGTGTGGATATGGTGCTGTACCCATTAACTGCTACTAGAGCTATGCATAAAGCCGCAGAAATGGTCTACAAAGATGTGTTAGAAAAAGGCCATCAAAAAGATATGGTCGAGCACATGCAAACTCGCATGGAGCTTTATGATTACTTAAATTATCACGACTACGAACAGCGATTAGATACTTTATTTAGCGAGAAGAAATAATACGAAGAAAACGTCATTCCGGAAAGTGTTTTTCACTTATCCGGAATCTAGTGTGATTCGTCGCTAACTAGATACCGGGCCAAGCCCCACTACTGTCCGGGATAAATTAAGCGAAATCGCAGTAACCTTTATAGACCCTAGATTAGGTGAATGCTTGGTTAAGGAAGACTTAATTTCAGCTAGCACAGACAAGCGCCTTAGAGCAGTCGAGCACTGGAGTCAGAAAAGGGTTACGCGAGGACTGTTTGAGGAGCGTTTTTTACGAGGAGTTCCGCAGCGCCTTTTCTGGCGAAGCGTGCAGAGGAGCCGATAAAAAACTGCTCCTGCGTTTTTCAAGTACCCCCCATCCATGGGAGGCAAGGCTTGCGAATAGGATCCTCCTTCTTTGGTTGGTTACTTTCTTTGAGGTAAAGAAAGTAACCAAATAAAGTAACAAGATAACGTTAGGAAAAATGAAGAAATTAAAATCATCCCAGACAGTAGTGGGGTCAAGCACGGCTTGACAACAGCATTATCCATACGAAGGGCAATCGGTATATTTTTCAGAAGAAATCATCCCTAGAAAGCCACTACTATTATTGCTACCAAAAATAGCAAGAGGAGCAAAAAATGACAGAGAAAAAAATTAGCGGCGCAGGCTTACGCGGCCAAGTCGCCGGACAAACGGCCTTATGTACAGTAGGCACACAAGGCTCAGGTTTAAATTATCGCGGTTACGATGTAGATGATCTTGCCGACAATTGCCAATTTGAAGAAGTAGCGTATTTGATTTTAAAAGGCGAACTACCCAATCAAGCAGAACTTGATGCCTACAAAACAACACTAAACTCATTACGCACCTTACCAGAAGCGCTCAAACAAACCTTAGAGCTTATTCCAGCCGATGCGCATCCGATGGATGTATTAAGAACTGGCGTGTCAATGCTAGGTAATCTAGAAACAGAAACCAACTTTGATCAACAAGATGATGCCGTTGATCGTATTCTTGCCACATTACCCGGCATGATTACTTACTGGCATCGCTTTGTCACTGACGGCGTGAGGATTGACACCAATACAACATCCACCTCTATTGGCGGCCAATTCCTAGAACTACTTCACGGTAAGGCACCCAGCGAACTTCATGAGCGCGTGATGAATGTATCGCTAATTTTATATGCCGAACACGAATTTAATGCCTCTACTTTTGCTGGACGTGTTTGTGCCTCGACCCTATCCGATATTCACAGTGTGGTTGCTGGCGCCATTGGTACCTTGCGCGGCCCACTACATGGCGGCGCTAACGAAGCCGCTATGGCAATGATAGAAAACTGGCAATCTGCCGATGAAGCGGAACGTGAAATTATAGGCAAGCTGGAGCGTAAAGAATTAATTATGGGCTTTGGCCATGCAGTTTATCGTGAGCGTGACCCACGTAACGATGTTATTAAACAATGGGCTGAAAAATTATCGAAACAAGCAGGCAATAATGTACTTTACCCCGTTTCTGTTCGCTGTGAAAAAGTCATGCAACGCGAAAAAGGTTTGTTTTGTAACGCTGACTTTTTTCATGCGTCGGCCTATCATTTCATGGGGATTCCAACACCGTTATTTACCCCCATTTTTGTCATGTCTCGCGTGACGGGCTGGGCAGCACATGCATTTGAACAGCGAGCAAACAATCGTATTATTCGACCTAGCGCCGAGTACATTGGCCCAGCGCACAGAAAAGTGCCTGTAATTAGCGAACGATAGAGAGTTCCCAACGCCGTCATTCCAAACAGTATTTTTTTGCTGGCATGGCATTAAAATAGATTACCAATAAATGCCAGGTCAAGTCCGGCATGGCCATAATAAATTATTCGCTCCCTCAAAAATAATTTATTATGGACCACCAATTTTGTGGCTATGCCTATGACCCAGAATTTACGGAAACTACACTGATGAATATCACACACCGAAAACCTTTGCCCGGCACAAAGCTCGATTTTTTTGATGCCCGCGAAGCCGTTAACAACATCAAAAAAGGTGCGTACGAAAAGCTGCCTTATACCTCGCGCGTACTTGCTGAAAACCTTGTTCGTCGCTGTGATCCCGTCATGCTAAATGATGCGTTAACACAAATTATAGAACGCAAACAGGATACCGATTTTCCGTGGTTTCCTGCACGAGTGGTATGTCATGACATTCTGGGGCAAACAGCCTTAGTTGACCTTGCGGGATTACGCGATGCCATAGCCGAAAAAGGCGGCGATCCTTCGCAGGTGAATCCGGTAGTCCCTACACAATTAATTGTGGATCATTCACTTTCGGTAGAATACGGTGGCTTTGATGATGACGCCTTAGAAAAAAATCGTGCGATTGAAGATCGTCGTAACGAAGATCGTTTCCATTTTATTAACTGGACGAAAAAATCGTTTAAAAATGTCGATGTGATTCCGCCCGGCAATGGCATCATGCACCAAATTAATTTAGAAAAAATGTCCCCCGTCGTCCATGCACTTGACGGCGTTGCGTTCCCAGACACCTTAGTCGGCACCGACAGTCACACGCCACATGTGGATGCATTAGGCGTTATCGCCATCGGCGTTGGCGGGCTCGAAGCAGAAAGTGTGATGCTAGGCCGAGCCTCTTATATGCGCCTACCCGATATTATTGGTGTTGAATTAACCGGAAAACGCCAAGACGGCATTACCGCGACCGATATTGTCTTAGCCATTACTGAATTTTTGCGTAATAAAAAAGTCGTGTCTTCATATCTAGAATTTTTCGGCGAAGGCGCTGCCGCGTTAACTCTTGGCGACAGAGCGACTATTTCAAATATGACGCCCGAGTTTGGCGCAACTGCCGCCATGTTTTATATTGATGACAAAACCATTGATTACCTTAAACTCACTGGCCGCGAAGACGAGCAAGTAAAACTAGTAGAAACCTACGCAAAAGAAACGGGTTTATGGGGAGATAGCCTAAAAGACGCAGAATACGAACGCGTACTCACCTTTGATTTATCAGCCGTTGGCCGCAACATTGCGGGGCCGTCCAACCCTCATCGGCGCGTGCCTACATCCGAACTCGCCGCGCATGGCATTAGCGATTCGGTTAGCCTTAAAGAAGGTAGTATTCAAGAAAACGAAGAAGGACTAATGCCCGATGGCGCAGTGATTATTGCCGCTATTACAAGTTGCACTAACACTAGCAACCCACGTAACGTTATTGCCGCCGGCTTAATTGCCCGCAATGCAAACGCGCTAGGACTCACTCGCAAACCATGGGTAAAAACCTCATTAGCACCGGGCTCAAAAACCGTACAGCTATATTTAGAAGATGCCAAATTATTATCAGAACTAGAACAACTTGGTTTTGGCATTGTTGGCTTTGCTTGTACCACGTGCAATGGCATGAGCGGCGCATTAGACCCCGTCATTCAGCAAGAAGTTATTAATCGTGATTTGTATACCACCGCGGTTTTATCCGGCAACAGAAATTTCGACGGGCGTATCCACCCCTATGCCAAACAAGCCTTTTTAGCATCCCCACCCTTAGTAGTTGCCTACGCAATAGCAGGAACGATTCGTTTTGATATTGAACAAGATATTTTAGGCACGGACCAAAACGGTAAACCTATCACTCTAAAAGACATTTGGCCTAGCGATGAAGAAATTGATGCGATTGTGAATGCCAGCGTGAAACCCGAACAGTTTAAGCAGGTGTATATTCCTATGTTTGATATCACCGAAGATCGTAGCGAAAACATCTCACCGCTGTATGATTGGCGCGAACAAAGCACTTATATTCGCCGCCCACCCTATTGGGAAGGCGCACTTGCCGGTGAACGCGCTATGAAGGGTATGCGTCCACTAGCGATCCTGCCAGACAACATTACTACTGATCACTTATCACCCTCTAATGCGATTATGATGAATAGCGCCGCAGGTGAATACTTGCATAAAATGGGTTTGCCTGAAGAAGATTTTAATTCCTATGCCACTCACCGGGGTGATCACCTCACCGCACAACGCGCCACGTTAGCCAACCCTAAATTACTTAACGAAATGGTAAAAGAAAACGGGGAAGTGAAACAAGGTTCTCTTGCGCGTATCGAACCCGAAGGCAAAATAACACGCATGTGGGAAGCCATTGAAACCTATATGGAACGCAAGCAACCATTAATCATTGTGGCAGGTGCCGATTATGGCCAAGGTTCATCACGTGACTGGGCAGCAAAAGGTGTGCGTTTAGCCGGTGTAGAAGTGATTGCGGCTGAAGGTTTTGAACGTATTCACCGCACCAACTTAATTGGCATGGGTGTCTTGCCGCTAGCGTTTATGACGGAAACTAACCGCCATACCTTAGCGCTGGACGGAACCGAAACCTACGATGTGACTGGCGACATTACTCCTCGCGCAACCATGACCTTACACATTACGCGCACAAACGGCGAAGGCATATCTGTGCCGATGACGTGCCGTTTAGATACCGCAGAAGAAGTCATGATTTATGAAGCAGGCGGAGTATTACAACGCTTTGCTCAAGATTTTCTTGAATCTACAAACGCATAAATACAGGAAATAAATCCATAATGAATCATGCTCCGCAAATAAAAATTCCCGCCACGTATATGCGTGGTGGCACGAGTAAAGGTGTATTTTTTAATCTAGGTGATTTACCCAAAGAAGCCCAAGTGGCCGGCCCTATTCGTGATGCAATACTGCTACGAGTTATTGGCAGCCCCGATCCCTACGGCAAACATACCGACGGTATGGGCGGCGGTACATCCAGCACCAGCAAAACTGTTATCTTGTCGAAAAGCACCCAAACTGATCATGATGTGGACTACCTTTTTGGACAAGTCGCAATCGACAAAGCCATTGTCGATTGGAGTGGTAACTGCGGCAATCTTACCGCAGCCGTGGGCTCTTTTGCTATCAGTAATGGGCTTGTTAATGAAAAGCGTATTCCACAAAATGGCCATGCGACAGTAAGAATATGGCAAGCCAATATTCAAAAAACCATTCTTGCTGAAGTCCCTATCACTCATGGTGAAGTGCAAGAAACCGGCGATTTTGAATTAGATGGCGTGACCTTTCCTGCCGCAGAAGTGGAAGTCGCTTTTGTAAACCCAGTTAATGGCGATGAAGCGATGTTTCCTACGGGAAACCTTGTGGATGAATTAGACATTCCTAACATAGGAAAACTAAAAGCCACTATGATTACTGCAGGTATCCCGACCATTTTCATCAATGCAGAAGATGTAAATTATATCGGTACAGAATCCCAAGACGATATCAACAACGATGAAAAAGCACTCGCCATGTTTGAAAATATTCGTGCGCACGGCGCTGTACGCATGGGACTTATCAAGCATATTGAAGAGGCAGTTAATCGACAGCACACACCTAAAGTTGCCTTTGTTGCCAAGCCAAAAAATCACACCCTGTCTAGCGGAAAAAATATTGAAGCCGACAATATTGATTTACTCGTGCGCGCTTTATCTATGGGAAAATTACATCATGCAATGATGGGCACGGCAGCCGTTGCCGTTGGTAC
>JBLHVA010000011.1:0-15347 GCA_047630005.1 Candidatus Endobugula sp.
CGCATTGGTTACATGCTTTCAGAACACACACTCCATAAGTCTTCAATAAAGTAGTCTAGCGCACGTTGTTCTATCTTCTTAATCTTTTCTTGCTGAGATGTTGGGAGCATGTGGTACATGGTAGCCGCACCAAAGTCGCCGAAGATGATGTTAGCCTCTTCATCGAATAATGTATTGTGAGCGTACAAATCGCCATGACAAATATGGTTCGCGTGCAGGTGGTCAAACACGGTTTGCATTTGTGCGATGATTTTGTGAGTTTGCTCGGTCGACAATGAAAAGCCTTCAGGGAAGGTATCGCGAGTACAGCTTTGTAGGCTGGGTGGTAGGCCTAGGTTACGGTAATGTGCTGGAATTAATTCCATCACCAAGGCGAGGTAACCGTCTTCATTGGCCTGTGCCAAAGGTTTTATCAGGTTGGGGTGATTGCCGGCTTTTAGGCACACTTGTAATTCATCTTGTGGGTAGCCATCGCTGGTGACTTGGCCTTTAAAGACTTTAACCGCGACGTCGCTTGGAAACTGATGTTGCTCTGTATTCCATGTGGCACTTGAAATAACACCAGATGCGCCTTGCCCTAATAAGCGCTGAATAGTAAAACTCGAGGACGAAATTTCAGGCACGCTATTGGCGCTATGGTTATCAGTACTCTTGTTTTCAGCGTTATTTAAGGCAGGGCTTAAAGTACTCTCTGAATCATTCGCCAGCCGATTAAAAGGGTTCCCCGCAAAAGCGAGCCAAGCTAGCTTGGGTAGATCGAGTAATTGCTCTGGAAATACACCTAGCTGGTTAGCCGAAATACGGAGCAACTCCAGTTGGTGTAGTTTGGCAAGGGTTTGGGGTAATGCAACAAGGCGATTACCGGCGAGCGCAAGCTTTTGTAAGCGAGGTCGCTCACCGATAGAGTCAGGTAATGTTTCTATTTTATTGTCGGTTAGTATGAGCCAGCGTAGTTTTGCGGGCAGGGAGTTTTCGGGCACGAGGGTGATGTGATTGGATTTAAACCCCACCATCTCTAAGTTGGCACATTGGCCGAGTATTTCTGGCAAGGTATCAAACTGATTATTAGAGGCAAAAATAATTTTCAGCTGATGTAATTGGCTCAACTCTTCCGGCAGCGACGATAGTTGATTGTTAGAAATATCCAGCACCTCTAAGCTGTCGGCAAGAGATAGAATCTCCAACGGAAATTCACGTAAGTTTTCGGATAGCGTTAAGCGTGTAATGCCGGCTAATTCGCCAGAACGTAACTGAGGTAATGTATGCAAGAGGAAAGAGGCCCTTATTGGTGCTTTTATTGATGCTTAAGATGCACGCAGTGTAGCGTAAATAAGGCTGGGCAAACAGGTTTGGTTGGGTGTCTAGTTGGCTACAGTCGTGCTGTAGCAAGGGTGTAATGTGGGTGTAATGAGGATGTGTTACAGTGGAATAATAGAGTGATTAGAGAGAAGCTAGAGAGAAACTAGAGAGCTGTTAGGGTGTGGTAAAAGTGTCACCCTATAGTTTCTTAGAGTAGGTGCTGAGCTGGTTGATTAGTTAGAGTGCATAAGCAATCGATAGAAAATAGGCCTGTTTGATTATTGGACAAGTACAACCTAAATCACTACACTAGTTGTCATCTTGTCGGGGTGCCTTTTTGATGTGTTAGTCATATACAAAAAGTGCTGAGATTGTCCCGTTGAACCTGATCAGAGTCACGTCTGCGTAGGGAACAAGAGTGTCTTTGCAGTACCTGCCTATCTATTGGCCACAGGTGCTTCGCGGTTACACCCTTTTCCTATCTGCTTTTCTTGTTGCTACTCTGTTACCTTATTATTACTTTACTAAGAGAATGATTATGTCTGAATCTATTGTGCGTAAGTTAAGCGAATCCGCTACTGTCGATAAACTGTCTACCGAGCCATTATCTGGTTCAAACAAAATTTATATTGAAGGCAGTCGTCCTGATATTCAGGTGGCGATGCGCGAAGTGATAGTGTCTCCTACCTTGCTGCAAGATGGCACCGAAGAACCCAATGTGCCGGTACGTGTTTACGATACATCGGGTCCTTATACCGATCCTACTGCCGACATCGACGTGCGTAAGGGGCTAGTGGCACTCCGTGAGCCGTGGATCAGTGAGCGTGATGACACCGATTTTTTAGATCGTTATACCTCTAGCTATACCAATATGCGTGATAGCAATATCGCCCTAGAAAACCTACGTTTTGAGCACAACTTAAAGCCTCGTAAAGCGAAAGCGGGTAAAAATGTCACCCAATTACACTATGCTCGCCAAGGCATTATTACTCCGGAAATGGAATACATTGCCATTCGTGAAAACTTAGCCTTAAGCGAAGCAGAAATGGAAGTTGCAATGCGCGACCAGCATCCAGGTGAAAACTTTGGCGCATCAACGCCTAAATACATCACCCCAGAATTCGTACGCTCAGAAATAGCCTGTGGCCGTGCAGTGATTCCTGCGAACATCAATCACCCTGAAATCGAGCCAATGATTATTGGTCGTAATTTCCACGTGAAGATTAATGCTAACATCGGTAACTCTGCAGTGACTTCTTCAATTGAAGAAGAAGTAGAAAAGTTAGTATGGTCAACCCGTTGGGGTGGCGATACCGTAATGGATTTATCAACGGGTAATAATATTCACGAAACCCGTGAATGGATTGTACGTAACTCACCTGTACCCATTGGTACCGTACCGATTTATCAAGCCTTAGAAAAAGTAAACGGTGCTGCCGAAGATCTAACGTGGGAAATTTTTCGCGATACATTGATTGAGCAAGCCGAGCAAGGCGTCGATTACTTTACCATTCATGCCGGTGTGTTATTACGTTATGTGCCGATGACGGCGAAGCGTGTGACCGGTATCGTATCGCGTGGCGGTTCTATTATGGCGAAGTGGTGTTTATCGCACCATAAAGAAAACTTTTTATATACCCATTTTGAAGACATTTGTGAAATCCTAAAAGCTTACGATGTGACCTTTTCTTTAGGTGATGGCTTACGTCCGGGTAGTGTGGCTGATGCTAATGATGAAGCACAGTTTTCTGAATTAAGAACCCTAGGCGAGTTAACTAAAATTGCCTGGAAGCACGACGTACAAGTCTTTATTGAAGGCCCCGGGCATGTGCCGATGCATATGATTAAAGAAAATATGGACGAGCAGTTAAAGCATTGCCACGAAGCACCGTTCTATACGCTGGGCCCATTAACTACCGATATTTCTCCTGGTTATGATCACTTTTCATCGGGTATTGGTGCGGCGATGATTGGTTGGTACGGTTGTGCCATGTTGTGTTACGTCACACCAAAAGAGCATTTAGGTTTGCCGAATCGTGATGATGTGAAGCAAGGGATCATTACTTACAAAATCGCGGCACACGCAGCGGATTTAGCCAAAGGCCATCCGGGTACACAAATTCGTGATAATGCTTTATCGAAAGCGCGTTTCGAATTCCGCTGGGATGATCAATTTAACTTGAGTTTAGATCCCGATACCGCGCGTAAATTTCACGATGAAACCCTGCCAAAAGATTCCGCTAAAGTGGCACACTTCTGCTCTATGTGCGGGCCAAAATTTTGTTCGATGAAAATCTCGCAAGAAGTGCGTGATTATGCAGCGAAACAAGAATTAGATGAAGCCGAAGCGGCTAAGAAAGGCATGGAAGAAATGTCGGATAAGTTTAAGCAAACTGGTAGCGAAATTTACCACGAAGTGTAAAGAGTATAAGAGTGTAAAAAAGAGATAAAGCGTAAACTGTTTTATCGTCATGCCGGACTCCATCCGGCATCTTTATTTTTCAGTGTGAATGTACTGAGGTCGTGCCTTGTTAAATCTAGCAAACCATTCTTCTATTGCCATTGCTGGCGGCGGTCTTTTAGGTCGTTTGTTTGCGTGGCGTTTGTTAGAAACGGGTCATCGGGTGACGTTATACGATGCGGGTTCGCTGAGTGATTCGCCTTCTGCGGCACATACTGCGGCGGGTATGATTTCGCCCATTTCTGAAGCGATAGATACTGAACCGTTAATGTACGACTTGGGCGTGGCGAGTTTGGCTTTGTGGCCCAGTTGGCTGCAGCAGTTAGCCGGTGATGCGCTGCCAGTAACTTATGCGCAACAGGGTAGTTTAATTGTTGCTCATCATCGTGACTTAGGCTTGTTACAGCAGTACAAGCAAGATATGCAACGACAGCTGCCAGAAACTGCACAGGGGCAGTGGGTAGATAAACAAGGTATTGCTGCACTAGAAAGCGACCTTAGCGAACACTTTCAGCAAGGTTTGTTTTTAGCAGAAGAAGCTCATATAGATAACCGCCAATTATTGCGCGTGCTATTACAGCGCATTAAAAAACTCGGCGGAAACTGTGTTGAGAATACTTCTGTTGATGTTGAACCAAATCGTGTTCACTTGTTAGAAAAAAATTCTACAGTGTCTTTTGATCTCGTGATGGACTGTCGAGGCGTGGGTGCAAAACCCCAGTGGCAAGGTGTTCGCGGTGTGCGTGGTGAAGTGTTGCGAGTGCAAACCGACGAAGTCAGCTTGCAGCGCCCCGTTCGCTTATTACATCCGCGTTATCAGTTATATATTGTACCCAAGGCGAATCAAGAATTCGTGATCGGCGCAACACAAATTGAAAGCGAAGACCGTTCGCCGGTAAGCGTGCAATCGGCACTAGAACTTAACAGTGCTTTGTATACCTTAAACCCTGCATTTGCCGAAGCGCGTATTATTGAAATGCAATCGAATTTACGACCCGCATTAAATGATAATCGCCCCCAAATACAGCACCAAGAAGGCTTAATAAAAGTGAACGGTTTATATCGTCATGGTTATTTACTAGCGCCGGTGGTAGTGCAACATGCCTTGGCGTTAATAGATGAGCCTGTTGCTCTTGACTCAATATCTACCATGTTTGCTGATGTGTTATATCAACCGCAGGGCGAGTTGTTAAAGGGTAAGTTATCTCAGGGCAATTTATCTGAGGGTAAGTTATCTCAGGAGAGTACCTCGTGTTAACTATTTCTTTAAATGGTGAAAAAGTGAACTTGTCCGAACCATTAACTATTAATGATTTGCTGGCCGAGAAAGAATATCAAAATGAAAAAGTGGCCCTGGCAATTAATGGCAGTTTTGTTCCTCGCTCGCAGTATGGCGAGACAATAATAAATGATAGCGATGAAGTGGATGTAATACAGGCAGTGGGCGGCGGTTGATACTGAAACAAGTCCCACTACTGTCCGGGATAAATTAAGCGAAATCGCAGTAATCTTTATAAACTCTAGATTAGGTCAATGTTTAGTTAAGGGAAACTTAATTTCGGCTAGCACAGACAAGCGCCTTAGAGCAGTCGAGCACTGGAGTCAGAAAAGGGTTAAGCGAGGACTGTTTGAGGAGCGTTTTTTTGTGACGAGTTCCGCAGCGCCTTTTCTGGCGAAGCGCGCAGAGGAGCCGATAAAAAACTGCTCCTGCATTTTTCAAGTACCCCCCATCCATGGGAGGCAAGGCCTGCGAATAGGATCCTCCTTCTTTGGTTACTTTCTTTGAGGTAAAGAAAGTAACAATATAAAGTAACAATATAAAGTAACAAGATAAAGTTAGGAAAAATGAAGAAATTAAAATCATCCCTGACAGTAGTGAAGTGAAATCCGGCATGACGAATTTTCTTAGTCAGTTACCTCTGATTTTTCATGCTGGTTTTACACCACTAAATTAAAATTTATTCGTCATGCCGGACTTGATCCGGTATCGATTTTTTAAAAATGAGTATACGTTTTGAATAAACCACAAAGCCCCGATCCGTTAACCTTATACGGCGAAGAATTTTCTAGTCGCTTTTTATTGGGTACTGCACTGTACCATTCGCCGCAAGCGATGTGCGATGCTATTGCTGCAGGAGAATGTGACATTATTACCGTTGGCTTGCGACGACAATCGCCTAAAGAAAAAAGTGGCGATCATTTTTGGCAACTAATTCGCGATACCGGCTGTAAATTATTGCCCAATACCGCGGGTTGTAAATCGGTAAAAGAAGCAGTGACTACCGCGGAAATGTCTCGCGAATTATTTGAAACCGATTGGTTAAAGCTCGAAGTGATTGGCGACGACTATAATTTACAACCAGATCCATTTGGCTTGTTAGACGCCGCCGAGAAATTGATTAAAAAAGGCTTTAAAGTGCTGCCTTATTGCACCGACGATTTGATTCTTTGTCAGCGTTTGCTGGATGTAGGATGCGAAGTACTTATGCCATGGGGTGCACCTATCGGCACCGGCATGGGTTTGATGAACCCTTATCAATTAACAACTTTGCGCGAACGGCTACCACATGTCCCTCTTATTGTTGATGCGGGTATCGGCGCACCTTCGCAAGCCTGTGAAGCGATGGAAATGGGCTTTGATGCAGTGTTGCTGAATACCGCAGTAGCAAAATCCCAGCAGCCGGATGTGATGGCCAATGCTTTTGCGCGATCTATCACCGCTGGGCGTTCCGCTTATCGTGCAGGTTTAATGGAACAGCGCCAAACGGCCTCGCCATCAACCCCTGTAGTAGGACAGCCTTTTTGGCATAATTGATCGACATTATTAATCGATATACACACCACATACATAAGCTACACATATGAATACGCCGGCTCAGAATACACTACCACCGATCGTATGGACGATTGCTGCATCCGACTCCGGCGGTGGTGCCGGTGTGCAAGCCGATATAAAAACCCTGTTTGATTTGGGCGTACATGCCTGCAGTGCTATTACGGGCATTACTGCGCAGAACTCCCAAGGGGTTCATCATATTGATATCTGCAGTGACGATATTTTTGAAAAGCAATTGCTCGCACTAGCCCAAGACTTACCACCAGTGACCATAAAGGTTGGCGTACTGTTATCGGTTAGCCAGGTACTCATCGTGACAAATGTGATTCGCTCACTGCAAAACGTGTGCGTGATTTTTGATCCGGTACTAGCGCCTACAGCAGGCCTTAATTTTGTCACAGAAGAAACGCGAGATGCATTTAATCAACTGCTACCATTGGTCGATTTACTAACCCCCAATATTCCCGAAGCGGAAATGCTGAGTGGTTTGATCATTAACGATAACGCGAGTCAGTCTGCGGCGGCACAGTATTTTATAGAAAATGGTGTGAGCTCTGTATTAATTAAAGGTGGTCATGGCACGGCTAGTGGTGTGACTAGCACTACGATTAATCATACGGATGATAATCGAATAGAATATTGCCAAGACTTTTTTATGTCAGCCACACACCAGTTTTGGTTAACGCAGGAAAAGCAAAATACTCACCATTCTCACGGCACCGGTTGTACCTTATCTTCTGCCGTCGCTGCTTTTGTTGCACAAGGTAAAGCCTTATGTGATGCAGTGGTGTTGGCCAATGCTTACATTAGCAAAGGCCTACGCTTAGCGATTACCTTTGACGAAGCAGGGCATAAACGGGGTGCGGTTGCGCAAACCGGCTGGCCGCAGAGTTTGTCTGACTTTCCGCAAGTGAGCTTGCAGTCGGAAGCCATAGAGCACAAAGCATTTCCTAGCTGCGATACTCAACGTTTAGGCTTGTACCCCGTTGTCGATTCATTAGATTGGTTACGTAAATTATGCGCTGCGGGTGTGAAAACGCTGCAGTTGAGAGTGAAAGAAAAATCAGCAGCCGAGCTAGATGCGCTGGTAAAAGAAGCCGTCGCCATTGGCAAACAATATCAAGCCCGTTTATTTATTAACGATTATTGGCAATTAGCCATTAAATACCAAGCCTATGGCGTACACTTAGGCCAAGAAGATATGGTGGATGCAGATGTTGACGCGATGCGTTTAGCCGGTTTACATTTAGGTATTAGCACTCACAGTGAGTATGAGTTTACTTACGCCGCCACGTTTAAGCCGAGCTATTTAGCCATAGGCGCTATTTTCCCCACCGACACCAAAGAGGTTGTTGAGGTTGGTTTGGATAATCTATACTGCTGGGCAGATATAGTAGATGGACATTATCCTTTAGTAGCGATTGGCGGTATTCATTTGCCGAATATTCAGAGTGTATTACAGTCGGGTGTTGGGTCTATAGCGGTGGTGAGTGCGATTACCAAAGCCGACGATTATGTCAGCGCGGTGCAGCAGTTAACAGAAATAATACAGTAAGTACTTATTTAAAAGGTTTTATCTTATGTCTTTTATTGATCAAGCAGCGACATTTTTTTTGTCTAGTGATGGGTGGGTGTTGCAAGTATTTTTAGTGGTTATCGTAGTCTTAGGCGGTGATTTACTCCAACGTAAAATTATTGCTCGCTTGATTAAACATGCGGAAGAAAAAACAGCTAATATTTGGGATGATGCTTTTTTTAATGCCATGCGACGGCCCATTAGTCTCGTATTATGGGTGCTTGCCTTAAATATCATTAGCCGCTTAGTGGAAAGCTCGGAAGAGCAGCAGCTGATTGGCGCTATGGCGGTTGTTAGTCATATCGGTATTATTGTGGCAATCACTTGGTTTGTGACAGAGTTCATTCGCCATGCCCAGCATAAATTGATTTCCGAAGAGCTGTCTAAAAGTGCAAACGACGAATCGCGCATTGATCGAGTCACCATCGAAGCCTTATGTAAGCTTTTCCGCTTGGCGGTTATTATTACTGCGGGCATTGTGTTGCTAGAAACTTTAGGTTTTAGTATTTCAGGTGTGCTCGCTTTTGGTGGTATTGGCGGTATCGCGATTGGTTTTGCGGCAAAAGATTTATTGTCTAACTTTTTTGGCGGTTTGATGATCTACTTAGATCGACCTTTTGCAGTAGGTGATTGGGTGCGTTCGAATGACCGCGACATTGAAGGTACGGTTGAATATATTGGCTGGCGACAAACGCGTATCCGTACTTTCGCTAAGCGCCCTATCTATGTGCCAAATTCTATTTTTTCTACCATCGTGGTAGAAAATCCATCGCGGATGTCTCATCGCAGAATCAAAGAAGTGATTGGTGTTCGCTATGACGATATGGCAAAAGTACATAGTATTGTTGAGCAAGTAAAAACCATGTTGCAGCAGCATCCTGAAATTGATAGTTCGCAAACGTTGATAGTTAATTTCGACACATTTGGCCCATCTTCGGTCGACTTCTTTATCTATACTTTTACCAAAACCGTTAACTGGATTAAATTCCACGAAGTGAAGCAAGATGTACTATTACAAATTGCTAATATAATCGAAGCACACGGTGCTGAGTTTGCCTTCCCAACGTCTACCTTACATTTGTATAACGAAACACCAAAGCTAGCGGAGCTGACGGAGCAAGCTAAGAAGTAGTTAAGCTAACAGTAGTTTACTACTAGTGGTTAACTCGATGTAATTGATTAGGAGAGGCAAAAAAATTTTGCCCACTAACGGTTTAATAGTTCCGCATTCGTCGGGTATTGCTCCAGTAACTCAAGTAATTTTCGGGTGCCTTCTTCCGGTTTAAGCTGGGTAAGTGCTCTTCGTAAGGTTCTTATCTTATCGATATCTTTCGAGTCTAAAAGCAGCTCTTCACGGCGGGTGCTACTTTTTGGGATATCTAGCGCAGGGAACATTCGCTGACTCGCCAGCTCTCTCGATAATACGATCTCCATATTACCTGTGCCCTTGAACTCCTCAAATATCACCTGGTCCATCCGGCTGCCGGTATCAACGAGTATGGTGGCTAGAATGGTAAGGGAGCCACCGTTTTCAATCTTTCTTGCTGCACCAAACAGCTTTCGCGGTATTTCCAGCGCTCTAGCGTCAACTCCACCCGACATCGTGCGGCCACTGCCTTTCTGCTCTGCATTATGTACGCGTGACAGCCTTGTGAGGGAATCAATCACAATCATCACATCATGACCTTCCCCCGCTTGTTTGCGGGCAATATCAAGCAGATCATTGGCCACACGGATGTGATGCTCATAGCTGTCATCCGATGACGAAGCATGCACTTGTGCTGGCACGCTGCGCTTAACATCGGTTACTTCTTCCGGTCGCTCATCAATGAGTAAGGCGTACAGCTTTATCTCTGGGTAAGCTTTACCTACTGCTTGGCAAACATGCTTTAAAATAGTGGTTTTCCCCGAACCGGGTGGAGCCACAATCAAACCTCGTTGCCCCATGCCAATAGGCGTAAATAAATCAATCGCCCGCGCAGTAAGCTCCTGAGAGCCCAGCTCTAAGCGAAGATGTTGATGAGGGTTAATCGCAACGCCATTTAAAAAAAGTTTTTGTGGGTCAGCCTCAAATACATCCTGAGCCACGTCATCTACTGGTTTGGCCGTTTTGTTTCTTTTTACTTTTAAAGACAATGTTTTTTTCGTCATGGTATGGGTTGATAGCTCTGATGGATGGAGTGCAAAGGAATGAGTTTTTCGTAATTAGTGCTCAGGTAGTTGTTTTTATAAAGAAAGGAATCTGTCGAGAGGTGAGTGTGTTGTCGTGTTTCAATTAATAGAAATGCTCTTTAGAACAAGCGCTTGCTACATTCGCTTATACGAATGCCGCAAGTCATTACTGATGGGGCATTATTTATTGACTCGTAAATCCAAAGATAAATCTTTGGCTGCTTTAACACTCATCATTTCGATTAACGTCATGGCGTTTGACCCGCCATCATTACCACTATCGCCCATTTGTACTTCAGGGACCCATTTTTGTTTTTCAATTGCGCTGGCAAAACGTCCCATGACTTTTTCATAGGTGGCGAGTTTTTGTGCGAGTGCGCCATCGGCCTCGATCACTAAGCGCTTATAGGCACCATCACCTTCACCACGTAAAATTTGTTCTTGTTTGTACTCTACCGCGGCTAATTTCTTTTGTTCTGCTTCAAGCTTTTGTTGCCGGGCCACTTCAACATTTTTCTCGGCAGAAATAACGGCGACTTCTTTTTCTCTTTGCGCATCAACCACGGCTTGCTCTTTAACCACTTCCTTTTGGTACTTGGCTGTCATCACATTGGCCTTACCTTGCTCTTCAGAGGTGATAGCATCTTGCTTGGCACGCTCGGCGTTTGCAATGGCGGTAATGATCGCCATGGTTGCCTCTCGCTTGGTGGCGATTTGCTGGAGTGTTTTAGGTTCAAAATCCCAATCGGTAATTTGAAAACCATTCACATCAATACCATAATCGGTAAGATCGCTATCTAAATGTACGGGTAAACCGTTTTCTCCATAGCTGATGACAGGCACATTTTTGGTGACTGTTTTGCCTGTTCCTTCGTCAACCGTATTGACTCGTTCTAAGCGAGTTTGAAACTTACCATTAGAGATTTGTTGGCTCGACCATTGAGTAAAAATACTGCGTTTTTCTGCATAGGCTTCTTCTGAACTCATCAGGCCCGCTGTCAAGTTCATGCCTTCTTCCGTGACTGATTTTATTAATTTTTGAGAAACACCACGGTTAGAGCGGAACGCTTTATGTAAATGCAGCATGGTCTCTTCATCACCGGGCAAAGAAAAGCGTGCTTTGCCGTATACAGTACCGGTACCGCCATCTTGGTAGCGGACAGAAATACCGATTTGGTTGATTGATGATCCTACATCGGTGTCTTCTTTATCGTAATCGAAGGTAACAACATCATTGTAAGTCTCGGCGTTACCAAACCATTGTGGATAAATGCCCGGCGTAAATTTTACGTACAATGTACCCGTTGGATACTGAACTACGGTTCTGTGGCCAGCATCATTAATGCCAAAAGCCATAAAAAGCACAACCAGTGCGCCTACGAACAACAATCCTACCGAAATTAACTTTGCGGGTATTTTTGACGACATCATTATCCTATATCTCCGTTTTATTATTTGAATTAAGTTCCTGAGTGTCAGTAACAACACTTTTTTGTCGATCTTTTTCTTCGGCTATCTCTCTTTCAATGTCGATGACATCACCTTTAAGAATGACTTCTTGAAGTTCTTTTTCTTTTTTGTCACGAGTGAAATACTTCTTCAGTTCCCATATTAACACTGCCAAGATAAAGAGAATGAATGTTATTAAAAATAGTCTGATCATTTTGTTAATCCCTCACAAAACTCTATGGTATGGCAATTATGAATTGCCGTTATGGTTGGCTGTACCGCCTGATAATACACGGTTTTTATGTCATATAGATGAAGGCCAAGTGTAACATATGCAGCCTCTGAGATTTCTACAAAGCGCTACTAGACTCAAAAGCCTCTTAACACACAACTCTTAGATTTCTCCCTATTGGTTTTGGCCGTTATTCATATGCAGAAGATGTGGGGGGGTAAGTGTGCACTATTCTTGCGGGGGCTTATTTTTCTGTGTTGTTGAGTGAGAGTGTTGAGTGAGTGTCCCTGCACACACACACGGCATTAGCGGAAAAGGCAAGGCTCATCAAAAGCTTTCCCGCCAATGCTGCCACACTCGACATCAGGTTCTTAAAAAAAACGTATATACATGGTTTTTTCCTCAATAATATTTGTCTATGATGTTTTATACGTTGGGAGTGATGGATAAGTTAAATTTATTGATGTAGATGAAAGTTATAGCCTAGCTTTAGTTTTAATGACCCTTATCTGATTCCGATTATTCACATTTAATATGCCACTACAGTCAATATATCCCGCTACAAAAAATAAAGTCCCATGGACCTTGCTCAGCACGGAAACAATGTGGCTATGTAGTGGTTCACTACAAATAGAAAAGTGCCTCACCATAAAAAATGATGAGGCACTTTTTTACATTCACTTTACTTAGAAGCTTTATCTCCATTGGCGATGTTGGCCCCGCTCATCACTTTACCTTCAGAATAACCGGCTTCTACCGCCGTTAGCTTTACCTTACCTACAGTGGTGTACTTGATTCTAATAACATTGCCAGTCGATGGGTCTTTAATGACTTTACCTTGGCGCTTAACTGTTAATACATCACCAGACGCTAGCCCTGCTCCAGAGCCTTGGTTAAAGGTGATTAAATTTCCATCCACATCGGCCACTAAAATTTCGATAGGCCCGGTTTGTTTAGGCGACAATTCTGCAGTCGCTAGTTTTTCGGCGACGTCTTTAATGGCTAAGCGCATAGAGGCTGTTGCATGCTTTTCATTCCACTTTTCGCCGCCACCGATACCAAATACTCTGACATTAACCGATGATTTTTTACCATCCCCGGTTTCAGCAAAAAGCACTTGCCCCGTATTAGCGTCAACGATGCGTACATCAACGCTGGCAAAGTAACCCTGTTTACCCAGGTTAAAGCCAGCGCCACCAGCGCCACTTTTACTTTGTCCATACTCGGTAACAGCGCCAGTAATAATATATTGAACACCAATTAACTTGCCGATTCGCGCCGCAGTGGCTGTATCAAAGCGTGCGCCATTAGCCATATTTTGTTCTGTCAATACACTGGCTAGTTTACTGCGTTCGAATACATCAAAATCCGTTGCTTTAACCAGTTCAGTAGTTAATATATCAGCAGCACCTTGGCCGATGCGCCAATCGCCCCGTTGAGTACGATTATCAAAATCCATGATAGCCACTCTTGGCCCAGCTAAGCTCGACGCTGACAGTGCACAAACTATTAAGCCTAAGAAAATATTTTTTATTCGTTTCATCAAAAGTCCTATTTGCAGTTAGACCGAATACACGAAAGATGACTTTACTTTCAAGCAATTCATACCTCAAGGGCACGTAGAAAACACACAAAAAAGACGCCAAAAAAAGCGAGTTTGTGAGTTATGCCGTCAAGTAGCACCGGGATAAATGACCGATTGAGTACTGTTGAAGGCGGCATGTAAGTAAAATCACTTTCGTGCAAAGGTATTAGAGTAAATTCCACTGTATTGGCTCATATTAGCGCTATGAACTAAAGCCTTTACACTCAGCCGCAATTACAACTGTTTTCATTCTCGAATACAACCAAGGATACAGAATAAAATGTGACGAGTATCACATATCGCAGTCTGAACCCATAGAAGAAACGCTGTGGACAGACTCGATTGAAATCTTTTCCGAAAGGCATAAAGAGTAGCTGTTTTTATGGTTTACATGATATTTTTTTTGAGTCGATTAACATCAGCAAAAAAAGTTTTCTGAGTTGATCCAAGAGGAAGATATAAAAACTTGTAGCTGGAAAGAACGGGCGGCACCTAAATCAATCATTAATGCGATGTAGTGGTCAACCTTCATAATTTATTGTGGTCAGATAAGTAGTAGAGATGAAACTTAAGTTTAACTTTATGAACTATTATCTGAGCCCAGTTACTCAAGTGGGCGCTATTACTCTGTGTTACTGAATGTGTCCCCCTGTGTCTTATGCCAGATTAGCCCCCACCTTTTTAGTGTTTACAGCATACTGTTGGAACACAACAATATGCTTAACGCGTTGGATATCGCCCTGCGAGTTCAAAGGCTCCAGCCTCGGTTCGTTTTACAAGGATTATCTCGCCTGAACCGGGAAATACGTTGATTAATGCGGTGATGTTGACTTGATGAGTCACTAATACCGTAGGTACAGATAAATCTTGTTGGGATAACCAATTAGTGAGTGATTGAGTCTGTACAACTTCACGCTCATAGGCTTGAAAGAATGAATTTAATGCAGAAAATCCTTCCACTTCTCCCAACGAAAATAGTCTTGCGGTCTCAAGGCAGCGACACCACCGGCTCGATAACACCCGCGCCGACGCGATACCATTAGTGCGAAATATATCACCTATCTCACTGGCTTGCGCTCGCCCTTCGCCCGATAAATTTCTCTGAGTAGAGCAATCATCCACTGTGAAGTTGTCGGGATCACCGCCACCCGGTGCCAAGGCATGACGAATCAATACGAAATGGTTACCTGAGTTCAATAAATCCCAAAGCAACTGATCGCTGGCTTGCGCCACATTCGCGGACAAGGCAAAACTCATCAAAAATATTCCCGCCAATGAGAGCATACTCGACATTACGCTCTTAAAAAAACGTAAATACATAATTATTTTCTAAACAGTATTTGATCATGAAAGTTTGTACGTTGGGAGTCACAGATAGGTTAAATTTATTGGTGGTAGATAATCATTATGGTTGTAGTCTGGCTTTAGTTGTAATAAATTCTTATCTGGCATCAATTATTTGTTGTGTGATTTTTTCTGTGCTAATGAAACTGTAGAATTGACTAGTTCGATTGCTTTAAATTGAATATCGTCATGGTAGTCATGGCGATATTCGTTTGGAGGCATGTTTTTTAATTTAATTATAGCTCCTCATAATAATCTAATAGTTTCTCTAAATAAGATTCTTTGAGTAAAAGGTTTCCTAATTGCCACTAAAGCTCGGCTTAGCTTAAGTGACAATTAGGAAAGTATTTAATCACGCATTGCGTATATTTTATATTTTTAGCTATAAAAAAC
>JBLHVA010000012.1:0-15229 GCA_047630005.1 Candidatus Endobugula sp.
CGTAGTTGATGAGTCGCTAGGACAACAAGCCAAAGACGCACTCACCCAGTTAGATTTCAATCCGGAATACCATACATACCCTATCGCGCATAGTGTCTGCATGGAAGAAATTACGGCAATATCGGAGTGGTTACAACAGCAGTTACAAAGTTAAAATGTATTGAGCTTTGTGGTCATAGGCTTGCACGCTAATATTCTAAACAATTTTGGCGTGCAACCATTCAAAGACTAATCCCTTACATACAAACTAAGACCACTGAAAAACTTTTCTAACAAATCATCGCTACATTCCACAAAGTGCTTATTGTTAGGCTTACGGAATAGTGCTGAGATTTCATGCGCCGACATCTCGCAATCGGCCAACATGAAAACATTATCTAAGTCTCTAGATTCCAGAGTCAGTGCTATCCGTATTTTTTTGAGAATCACATTATTATTGATGGCAACAGGCTCAGGCACGCCAGTGGGTGAAGGGCCACGAAGGTGAACAATTAATCCATCTAAAAATTGAATAAAATGCTCATCGGGACAATCACTATAGGTTTTTGCTTTTTCTGAGAGTAAAAAATTAGTAATGTCATTTATAGGCAACTTGCAGCCCGCTAAGCGATAACATTCACTTAATACGCTGTCATCTACTTTCAAAACAAAACGCAAACGTCTAACTATTTCGTTATTATTCATTCAAACCTCTTTTATTTGACACTGACATGTATATGGAGTCATTGGAGTTATTTTAGCTTGGCGTGGCCGTTTTATGCGACGAAGGCCAAGCATTGATTACTACGCCGAGCATAATTAAAACAGCTCCTACCACTGTCCACAACGTAGGAATCTCATCAAAAAACATCATACCCAACACCATAGCAAATATAATTTGTAAATACGAAAAGCTTGTCGCTTTACTTGCACTAGCCGTTTTCATTGCTTTCGTTAACCCGACTTGCCCAACCTGTGTAGCAACACCCACCAATAACAAACTGAGCCACGCCCACCCTTGGGGCATAACCATGTTATCACCTAGCATAAGCAAAGATAACGGCAGCGCCATAATCGGAAAGTAAAAAATAATAACGGAACTATCTTCCGTTGCATTCAGCTTGCGCACTAATACATAAGCCACTGCACTACCAAAGGCACCGGCTATCGCAGCGGCTATTGCCCACACTGGATAACCACTCGCCAGATCACTAAAGATAAAGCTAGGGCGAACCATAACAAGCAAACCAATCACGCTTAGCACAATGCAGACAAGCGTGTTTTTTTGTAAATATTCTCGTAGAAAAATAACCGCCAGCAATGCGGTAAACATCGGATGTAAATATTGTAATACGGTAGCCTCTGCAAAGGGCAAGGCGGCAAGTGCGGTATAAACGAAAATCAATGCAATCGCACCGGCAGCGCCACGAGCGATCAGTAAGTCTTTACGTTGCCCCCAGAGAGAAATATTTTTGCGTTTAACATCCACGTAACTAATCACTGCTGAAACCAAGGCTCTAGCCGCAACAATTTCTAAAATAGGAATACCTTGCCCATAAGCAATCTTGACAAACACCCCCATAAGAGCAAATCCTAAGGCACTCATCATCATGTAGCGTGCACTAATCGGAATGAATGAAAACAAATAATACTCCGGTGGGGATAACGATTAATGAGTTAACGTAACAATCATTAATCTAAAGGTGATTAATGTAAATAGACTGGGCCGAAAGCATTGGCTTCAAGTAATCGCTTAAAAAGACAAACTCTTTGCCATAATAAGTGCGTCTTCTCGTACGCCACCATTACTAGGATAATAATTAGCGCGTACACCCACTTCATTAAAATAGTGCGCATCATATAAAGCAATAGCGTTGTCGTTGGATCGACGTACTTCTAAAAAGAACGAGACGATAGTTTCATCAAAAGAATCACTTAAATATTGTAATAATAAATGCCCAAGCCCTTGTCGTTGCTCATTCGTTGATACCGTAATATTGAGCAATTCAGCTTCGTCTGCAGCGGTAGAGACTACTGCATACGCCACAATACTTGCCACGCTTTCAAGCACCATACTCTCTACGACATAACACTGATGACTAGAATCAAGACTGGATTGAAAACTGGCCATACTCCAAGGGTGACATTGCGCCGTGTTTTCTATCGCTAATACAGCCCTTAAGTCGCTGGTGTTCATCTCGCGTAGTCGATAAGGCAATTTATTTCGGGGGTTAATAATCTTCATTCACATTCAGTTCACGTGCGTTTAATTCGACAAACAATAACTATTCTACAAACAAGGTTTGCAACGCTTGCCAAGTCATTCTTTTTTGCATGGGATCATGGAGCATATCCACTAAGCTAGGAGCTACCAGTACTTTACTTTCCCATAATGGGGTATCCACTGCGGTACCTTTATGCTGATCATAAAACATATTGGCATCTTCACCTTCAGCCGGCGTTAACGCAAAATTGGCAGCATTTTTACCTAGCAACAATAAGGTTTTGATGGGTGCCCGACTACACTGAGCCGACAGATAAGCCTGCACCATTGCTCGCGCTTCATCTTCTTCGCTACTTTGATTGCTTTCTAACTGCGTTGATTTTTTATTTGTAAACTTTTTGCTACTAAATAAGGGCCAGCGCACTAAATCGCTAGGGGGTAATTGCGCCAACGGATAACCAATACTGCGTAAAATATTTTGTAATAATTTTTCTGTGGGTAATGCTGCCGCCGGTTGTCGAGAATCAATCACTAGTAATTCGTTTTTAATACGCCATATGTTGAGAGAGAAACGAATATCCGCTTTGTCTAATGCCGGCACCAATTCCGTCTTATCAACGCTTGGCTCTGGGTCTGAAACATTCTGCTTTTCTAGTTCTGCACGTAATGTCGTCGACCCGACTCCTTTATTCCCTTGCTGAACGATACCTAGCGCGCTCATTACATCGGTAGCGACTGTCGATGCAACATGACTTAATTCAGAATCTTTCTGTAATGTATGAGGGTCTTGCACTGCATCGTCACGCACTAAGCTGCTTTCGGTGGCTGATTTATCACCCGTCAACGCAATACTACTTTGCATATCGGCAGTCGAAAATGCAGTGGGCTCTCGTAAAGCATCGTCTGATAGCAACTGTGATGGCAAGGCATTCACCAATTGGTAACGAGGCATATAGTTTTCAATACCTAAGGCATCAAGATACGTCAAACGGTGTTTTTCTAACATAATGGGCTCATAAAAAATCGATTGGGCGACGTGCCTTACTGGCTTATTCGCTCTAGCAACGCATCATACGACATCTGTGACGACGCGGGTACAACGGAAAGAATAATATCTGCAATGATAGGACAAACTTGAGGGGGCCTGGCCAACGTGGGCGAGCACTGTACAATTATTGTAAAAACATGGTCAACCCACTGCTCGTTAGTCTGGAGCGTGGCCTTTTCTGCTGTTGGCAGTATCTGCTGCTGAATATATAGCTCTATTTTTTGTAATAACTGCTGCTCAGCAAATAATTCCGCTGTCTTTACCTCTTCACGTACTAAAGACCAAGCAGAGGGATCCTCTTCATAGGTGGCTGTTTTCATCTGCTGGCGTAATACCCTTAACGGCTGAATACAATGGTCATTCCAGCGTTTAGTCATTGCTTGCAACGCAGTCACGTGCACAATTGGCACAACACATTGATGTTGTGCCAACCAACAGCTTGCTAATAAGAGTGGTACATTCACAGCGCTATTGTCTTGCAGCTGTAAATACGCGTTTTTTGCCGTTGGCTGACTATAAAGTTTGCAGGCGAACCGCCATAAAGATATCATTTGCGACATAATGAATACTGCAACCTCTCAACCTATACGAAGAATATAATGAACGTTATTTTAATCGGAATGCCTGGCTCAGGCAAAAGTACTGTTGGTATACAAATCGCTAAAACTCTTGGCTTAGAGTTTATCGACACCGACATCATGATTCAAACACAAGAAGGCCGTCAATTACAGGACATTCAAGATAACGATGGACATGTGGCATTAAGAGCGATTGAAGAACAAATATTATTAAGCTTAGATAGCGCTAATGCGTTAATCTCTACCGGCGGTAGCGCAATTTATAGTGATAAAGCGATGCAACATTTGCAATTACTAGGCGTTATTGTTTTTTTAGACGTTAGTGTAGGTGAACTCGAAAGACGTATTAGCCAACAGGGACCCCGTGGTATCGCTTCTTCGGAAGGGCAAACATTTACTGATATTTATGAAGAGCGAGTGCCCTTATATCATCGCTATGCCGATATCACTTATCAGAATGAATCAGCCCTTAAGCTCGACCATATCATTCTCAGTATTAATCAGCACCCAAAGGCATCTCAGTAATAAGTCACCCATTTAGTAGTGTAGATATCGTGTTATAGCCATGTGTTGATAAGGAATGTTGTATTGGCATCCGTTCGTAGGGAAATACTCATAGCAACAATGACATTGATTCACTATGACCCACACAACATTAACTTCAATCGTTAATTCACCACCAGCCCACATATCTATTGGGTTGGTGATTATTGTACTATCAACCGTTAGCTCTACCGTGTTTGCAGGCGGCTTTCAATTATCTGATCACAGTGTTACTTCGTTAGGACGATCCCATGCAGGTTACGGCATAGTGGGTGATGATGCCTCTGCTGTTTTTTTTAACCCGGCAGGCATGGTCTTATTAAAAGAAGCACAATTACAAAACGGGCTCACTTTTATTTTCCCTAACGGCGCGTTTACCAATACCGGCAGCACAGGAGAAAATAAGGGGCCAAACAATGATGGCGGCAAAAACACCATCACCCCCAACTTCTATTACGTTAAACCCATCAATCAGCAGTGGCGCTTCGGCCTAGGTATTACAGTACCCTTCGGCACTCATTCGGACTACGATGATGATTTTATCGGCCGCTACAGCGGCTTAGAAACACAGCTAACGGTAATCAACCTTAACCCTTCATTTTCCTATAAGGCCAATGACCATATTGCCATTGGATTTGGTATTAGTTATCAACAGCTAGACACTACGCTCAGCGCTGCTGTTAGCCCTCTTGTCCCCGGATCAACACTAACAATTGAAGGGGACAGTGCTGCGTGGGGATATAACATAGGAACTATGTTTAGTTTTGATGACGACTCACGCTTAGGGATTAGCTATCGCTCTAAGGTACAACACGATATTAAAGGGACAGCGAACTTTACGGGCGTAAGTGCGGCAGCCGATGGTGTTTTTGCAGCTAATGCGGATTTTACTGCTCCCGAATCGGCCTATATCGGCTACACCAAACCATTATCTGAACACTGGCAATTATCACTGGGATATCGCTGGACACGCTGGAGTCGATTTCAAGAGTTAAACGTGCTCTTTCCTGATGGAGTCGCAGCCCAGAACTCTAGATTAGTCGCCCAAAACCATGACTCTACAACCATAAGTATTGGGGCAGATTACATAGTTAACAAACACTGGACGCTTCGAACGGGCTGGGCCTTTGATGCAACACCCGCACCAGATAGAACGCGTACCGTTAGAACCGCTGATGCAGATAGAACATGGTACAGCCTTGGTACAACTTACCATTATAGTAAACACCTACAATTAGATTTTGCTTATCGATATATTAGCTTCGAAAATGCGCCCGTCAACCAAAATATACCTCGCACAGAAGGATCACTAGTCGGTGAATATAGCGATATAGAAATTCATACTTTAGCTTTACAAGCGAATTATAAATTTTAAAACACCATGCTATTCTTAACTAGTTAACCTAAAAAACGCACAGTACGCAATACACATTATCATAAAAAATTTATTCCGATGGCGCTTTTTTAACGGGAGATTTTTTCGCCGCCGCCTTTCTCCTTGCTACTGGTGTTGTACGCACCAATTCTTTTTCTTCAAAATGATCTACATGGATAATTTCCATTAACTGCTTATCATAAGCCATCAACTGTTTCGCCTCTGCTGCAGTAAGCACACCCGCATCTTTGGCTAAAGCAATTTGTTGATTACCCATCGCCTTTTTGATTGTTTTCGCTTTAATCGCAGCAAATATTTTTTTGAAGATGGGCTGTAGACGATCATTTTCTAAGAACACATGGTTCGCCTGACCAGCCGGATTCACATCAATATTCTCTGCAAATACATTAGCCAAATAACGCTTGCGTAAATCGGTATTTTGCGTGAACAAATTGGCTAATTTTGTATCAAGTGAATCATGTGGTGCTTTAAATGACTTACCTAAAGGGAAGACTAACCAGCGTAGCTTTAACGCCACAAGTCGATTAGGATAATTTTGTAAAATTTCGTCTAATGCCACCTGATAAGAATGGGTTAAATGAGCCATGCTCCACTCTACCAGTGGATATTCATCTTCTGGACAGCCTTCACTTTCATAATGCTTCAACACCATACTCGCCATATACAGATAACTTAACAAGTCGCCTAAACGGGCAGATAGCATCTCTTTAAACTTTAAGCTGGACTGCAACGACAACATAGAGACATCGGCAACCAAGGCAAAACTCGCACTAAGACGGTCAACATCGCGATAATGTTTCGCCAAGCGTTGATGCCCTGGGTTTTCACTTAATACACCACCCGCTACGCCCAAGGCAAACGACCGAACTGCATTACCGATAGAAAAGCCGATATGCGCAAAAAAAGTTTTATCGAATTCAGCAACGGTATGATCATTCACTGGCTGCTTAGCCAATTGCATTTCTTTTAGTACGTAAGGATGACTACGTGTCGCGCCCTGACCAAAGATCATCAGATTACGCGTCATAATATTTGCGCCCTCAACAGTAATTAAAATAGGTATTGAACTGTAAGGATCGGCCACATAGTTTTTAGGCCCGGTCATAATAGATTTACCACCATGAATATCCATCGCATCAATTAAGCACTGGCGCGCCATTTCGGTCACGTGATATTTTAAAATCGCCGACGCTACACTAGGCTTTTCACCATAGGACAGTGATTGCACGGTATGCGAACAAGCGGCATTTTCGATATAACTGTATCCCGCAATACGCGCCAAGGGTTTTTGTACACCTTCAAACTTTGCAATAGGCAAACCAAACTGTTGGCGTACTGCTGCGTAAGCCGACGTCCCCATTAACATTTGTTTCGACATCCCATTGCCGATACTCGGCAAAGTAATACAGCGCCCTACGGATAAACAATTCACTAACATTGTCCAACCCATACCGGCCATTTCTGCACCGCCGATAATATAATCTAGCGGGATAAATACATCTTTACCAAAAATAGGCCCGTTAATAAACGCATCACCAATAGGTTTGTGACGACGACCAATACGAACACCTTTGGTCTTGCGCGGAATCAGTGCGCAAGTAATACCGTACTCGTCTTTGTCACCCATCAAGTGATCAGGATCACTTAACTGAAATGCCAAACCCACCACCGAAGCAACCGGTGCGAGGGTGATATAGCGCTTTTCAAAATTCAGTTTAATACCCACTACTTCTTCGCCATTAAACTCGCCTTTACAGACAACACCTTGGTCCGGCAGTGATGTCGCATCTGAACCTGCTAACGGGCCGGTGAGCGCAAAGCACGGTACATCTGTGCCATTGGCTAAGCGAGGCAAATAATAGTCTTTCTGCTCTTCTGTACCGTATTTAATGAGCAATTCGCCAGGACCTAAAGAGTTAGGCACGCCAATAAAGATACTAATACAGCCGCCAGTAACAGAAATACGACTTAGCACCTCCGATTGCGCCATACCTGAAAAGCCTAAGCCGCCGTATTCTTTAGGAATAATCATCCCTAAAAAGCCTTTATCTTTAATGAACTGTAGTGTTTCAGGCGGGATTACCGCGAGATTATGATTGATATTCCAGTTATCCATCATCCGGCATAATTCAACCACAGGGCCATCTAAAAACGCCTGCTCTTCTTCGGTAAAGCTAGGTTTAGGTAAGCTCAGTAATTTGTTCCAATTAGGCTTGCCGCTAAATAACTCACCATCCCACCACACCGTACCGGCATCTATCGCTTCTTGCTCGGTCTGTGAAATATCGGGTAATACGCTGCGGAACCAATTAAAGATCCCGCGACTTAAATATTGTTTACGTAATCCCGTTTGTGACAACAAAAGCAATACTGCCGAAACGATAATAAGCACGATGCCCAACACGCCAACACCGGTAAACATAAGCTTTAACAGTGTTAACACGCTCATCATGATGGCGGTGGTTAATAACGCAGTTTGCGAATAAGCACAAAAAAAGACAATGCCTACAGCGGCGAATAAGAAAAGTAATGTCATCGGTTTCACTCCTAAAGAGATGTATGCTGACGGTTTTTATACGTATACTAAGATTACATACACCAAATTTTTAATGGTTATTTTATCCTATATTCGTGTCAATAGAGCTTTAGCACTCATGCTCTATACTAATAATAATCATGTTATAAGAATAGACTATTTAGCACAAAGCCTATAGTGGATATGAACAGACAGTCAACAATAGACGATCGACATCCGCTCACGTAGCCTAAACTTATAGCGAAATCTACATTTTGTAATAATATTATCGCTACCAAAAGGAACACCTCATGCCAGATCGCATTGCTGTTGTCACCGGTTTACGTACCCCATTTGCTCGCCAAGGAACGTTCTTCAAACAGATCAACGCAATAGATCTTGGGCGCATGGTCGTCAAAGAATTACTCGCGCAAACCAATATCGACACATCCACCATAGATCGCCTCATTTATGGGCAAGTAGTGGCGCTACCGAAAGCGCCTAATATTGCTCGCGAAGTAGTATTGGGGACCAACCTGCCCGTGACTTGTGATGCCTATAGCGTCTCTCGTGCTTGCGCAACGAGCTTTCAATCGGTTGCCTCTATCATGGACGGCATCAAAACCAATGATATTAAAATAGGCATTGCTGGCGGTGCTGATTCATCCAGCATCGTACCCATATGCTTTAGTGACAACTTTGCGATGAAATTAGTGGCGGCAAATAAAGCACGCTCTTTAGGTGCAAAACTCAAAGCCTTTAAGGGCACTCGCCTAAAAGATCTTATGCCCAACCCGCCGGCCATCGCGGAATACACCACGCAATTACGCATGGGGGACAGCGCAGAGCAAATGGCAAAAGACTTTGGCATTACTCGCCTAGCGCAAGACGAGCTTACTCTCCGCTCACACTTACTCGCAGATGAAGCATGGGAAACGGGAAAACTAGACGCCGAAGTGATTACCGCCTACACGGAACCGTACAAACAAGCCTTTTTACGCGACGAGAACATTCGTGCCGACTCTACCTTAGCAAAATTATCTTCTTTAAAACCCGCATTTGATCACAAGCATGGCAGCGTGACTGCCGCTAATAGCACGCCGCTAACCGACGGTGCTTGCGCATTACTACTAATGAAAGAATCTGTAGCGAAAGCACTAGGTTACGAACCTCTGGGCTATATTAAACACTATGCCTTTACGGCAAACACAGTGGAAAAAGATTTGTTGATGGGCCCGACCCAAGCGTCATCCAAGGTACTTAAAAAAGCCCGCATGACTCTAGACGATTTAACCCTGATAGATATGCACGAAGCCTTTGCCGCACAAACCCTGGCCAACGTAAAAGCGTTTGGCTCGAAGCAATACGCTGCTAAATTTTTGCAGCGTAAACAAGCACTTGGTGATATTGATATGACTAAGTTTAATGTCCTCGGTGGCTCTCTCGCCTATGGCCACCCTTTTGCCGCTACTGGCGGGCGCATTATCACCCAAACCTTACACGAGCTTAAACGCCGTGGCGGTGGCACAGCATTAACCACTGCCTGTGCAGCTGGCGGAATTGGTGCAGCTATGATTCTAGAGGCGGAATAAAATCATGAAAAATAAAAATAACCAGCATGCCCTAAGTACTGAGTTAGATGATGACGGCATTCTCACCATCACTATTAACGTTCCGCAAGAAAGCATGAATGTTTTTAACCAGCAAGTCATGGAGGAGTTCACCTTGCTTGCTAACGACATTGATTATAACGATGCCATCAAGGCGATTGTTTTCATCAGTGGTAAAAGTGACTGTTTTATTGCAGGTGCCGACATTACTATGCTACAAAAAGTACAAACAGCAGTAGAAGGAACAGCTATAGTGGAGCAAGCACATGTCATGCTAAAAGGTATTGCTGACAGTAAAAAACCTTACATTGTCGCTATTGATGGTATCTGTTTAGGCGCGGGATATGAGCTAGCACTCGCTTGCGACTATCGTATCGCCACTAACAACCCAAAAACCAAAATTGGCTTACCTGAAGTCATGCTGGGTTTATTACCGGGTGCAACCGGCACAACCAAACTATCCCGCTTAATTTCTCTACCCGCGGCATTAGATATTATGTTGACAGGTAAACAACTGGATGCCAAACGTGCGTTACGCTTGGGCATAGTTGACGAAGTCGTCCCGCCGAGCATTCTTATTCACGCAGCAAAGGCTGCGGCAAAAAAATTAACTGCGAAACAATACCAGCGTAAAAAAACTCCGTTATTACAGCGTTTATTGACTTTACCGCTGTTTAGTCATGCCGTTATTTATACTGCACGCCAACAAGTGTTAAAGAAAACTTTTGGCAATTATCCAGCGCCTCTTGCGATACTGGATACTATTCAATACGGCTTGAACAAATCAATCGATACCGCACTAGCTTATGAAGCGAAAAAATTTGGTGAACTCAGTGTGTCGCCGGAAGCTATACAGCTCATCAATATCTACTTTGCCACTACAGCATTAAAGAAAGAAACCTTTATCGGTGGTAAAACAAAGCCTAATACGATTTCTACCGTAGGAATTTTAGGTGGTGGCTTAATGGGTGCAGGTATCGCAACTATCTCATTGGATAAAACCTCTGCCAGTGTGCGCATGAAAGATATTCATCACGAAGGTATTTTAAAAGCACAGCAATATATTGGTCACTATTACAAAGGTCGAGTAAAGCGCCATATTTTATCCGCCGAGCAAGCCAAACAAAAAAACAATCGTTTTACCGGCACACTTGATTATTCAGGCTTTGACCAATGCGACCTTGTGATTGAAGCGGTTTTTGAAGACTTGGCAGTTAAACAACAAATGCTAAGCGATATTGAAACGTTTGATAATCCAGACATTATATTTGCCAGTAATACCTCTTCCATCCCGATTAAAGACATTGCTGAAAAAGCCAAGCGCCCAGAAAATGTGATTGGCATGCACTACTTTTCACCTGTGGAAAAAATGCCGCTATTAGAAATCATTAAACACTCAGGAACATCTGAGCAAACTATTGCCACTGCCGTAGAATTTGGCCGTAAACAAGGTAAAACCGTTATCGTGGTAGACGATGGCGCAGGCTTTTATGTCAACCGTATTCTTGTGCCCTATGTTAATGCAGCCATGCAATTAGGCTTAGAAGGCGTCGCGTTCGACAAAATTGATAAAGCCCTCACTCGCTTTGGCTTTCCTGTTGGCCCTATCAAATTACTCGATGAAGTCGGAATTGATATCGGTAGTAAAATACAGCCCATCCTAGAAAAGGCCTTTGGTGAACGAATGAAAAGCAGTGGCGTGCAGGAAATGTTAATCGCTAATAAACGCTTAGGGAAAAAAGTGAAGAAAGGATTTTACAATTACACAGAAAAACAAAAAAACACCATTGACGAAAGTGTTTATGTAGAATTAAATATCCACCAAAAAAATGACATGGACGAAAAGACTATCGTTGAACGCTGCCTCTACCCGATGCTAAACGAAGCCTCTTATTGTCTAGCAGAAGGTATCATTCAATCTCCAAGAGACGGCGACATAGGTGCAATTTTTGGCATTGGCTTTCCGCCGTTTTTAGGTGGACCATTTCGTTATATGGAGAGTATAGGTATAGATACCATTGTGAACACACTCATCGACCTCAAACAACATCATGGCGAACAATACAAACCATCAGATTTTCTTACTAAATTAAAAGATCATAAATCTACATTTTACAAATAAAGCATTACTATGATTTTAGTCTAACAGTAGTGCTCTAATTGAGCATTACCACGCGACATTTATTATGTATTGCTTTTATAGCGCATCATTGGCGTTAACTAGCCTTCGCTGCCGTACAAACACTTCAATCATCATTCCAGACAAACTTTCTGGAGGCGGCACTTGAGGTAGATTAGAATAGTGAAACCACTGCGCATCAATAATTTCTTCGCCATCAACAATAATGTCACCTGCATCATATTCTGCAAAATAACCCACCATTAGCTGATGAGGAAACGGCCATGGCTGGCTGGAAAAATACGCTAGATTTTTCACCGTTAGTCCCACCTCTTCCATCACCTCTCGATGCAGGGTTTGCTCTATGCTTTCCCCTGCTTCAACAAAACCCGCTAATGTAGAATAAAATCCACCGGCATGTTTTTGATGTTGAGCCAACAAACAATAATCTCCTTTAGTGATCATGCACATCATGCAAGGCGATATTCGAGGATAATAATAAATACCGCAGTGCTGGCAATGTAAGGCCGATTCTATTTCGTGGTGATGTGTATTCGCGCCGCATTGACCACAATATTGATGCTGTTTCATCCATGTCGCTAATTGAATCGCACGACTAGCTAATTGATATTCCATATCTGGTGCGCTGCCCAATTGAGAACGCAAGTTAATCCATTCATACCCATCTATATCTTTCTCTAGTTCAATCACGTGACAAGACTGACCCAAATAATCACCTACGAGATAGGAGCAGTAATCTTCGACGAGCAATTCAGTCAATATACTTGTTTTTAGAACCTCCCATGGTTTATCAGCAGAAGTTAATATATTTGAGCCTTGCACCACTATAAGCCAGTCTGTATTAAGATTCATCGTCTCTCTCTCTAACACCTCTTACCTACCCAATTATGCGATCCCATAAGATCCGTAAAAAACATTCTCTTCGCCTTAGTGTACATAAAAAATTGTTCTTCACCTTAAATAATTCTGACCACATATCATATCCCCGTCATCTATTTTCACTTACCTGTCACGAAAAACATTCATTATCGCGCCGTTATTTATCTATCGGCGTTACAAATTATAAAACATATAGCAAATCAGTAGTGAAGCCGGTAGTTTATTTATAATTCCGAGTAATATTCCAGCCATTTTTGATGGGTGTAAAACAGATTGTGTAAGTGCCCATTATTAATTAACCTTTTTAAACAATAATCAATATAAAATCAAAGCGCTAGCCTTAGATATAGCTAAAGACCTTAAGACACCAGAAGACTTAAGTACTTTCGGTGCTCAGTTCACAAAAATCACCGTTGAAGCCGCCTTGAATGCTGAACTTGAGCATTATTTGGGGTATGCACCCCATGAGATAAAATGACGTAGTAGCAGCAATAATCGCAATGCTTATACCGCTAAAAGGCTCAAGGGCGAGGAACCTAACCCTATCATAGCGAAATTGAGACCAACACTCCTCGTGACCACGACTCTACGTTTGAGCCGCAACCAATAAGCAAAGGTCAAACCCGTATTGCCGACATGGACGATAAAATTCTAAGCCTGTACGCTAAAGACATGAGTACACGAGATATCGTTACTGCCTTCGATGAAATGTATGGTGCAGAGATATCAGCTGGGCTAGTTTCACAAGTGATTAATACCGTGATGAAGGAAATGGTAGAGTGGCAAAGTAGATCGCTTGATGCCGTTTATCCTATTGTTTATTTAGATTGTATTGTCCTTAAAATTCGCCAAGACAAGTGTGTCGTCAATAAGGCTATTCATTTAGCTTTAGGCATTAATGTCGAAGGACATAAAGAACTTCTCGGCATGTGGATGTCTGAAGATGAAGGGGTAAAGTTCTGGCTCTCAGTACTAACTGACTTAGAGAATAGAGGTGTTAAACACCTGCTCATTGCCTACGTAAACGGCCTAAAAGGATTTCCTGAGGCGATTACTGCGGTTTTCCCGATGCGAAGATTCAGTTGTGTATCGTCCATATGGAGCATCACTCACTGAAGTTGGTACCGTGGAAGCTTCCGCTCCCGCTTATTGACATGGATGTTATGTATGCAGGTTTTGCAGGAATATAAGCGGTCACACCCCTTACCTACGTCCTGTAGGCAAAAAATTACCAAGAAGTCACCGCGGTTCTGAAGCGTATTTACCATTCAGCCTCAGAAAAAGAGGCAGCTTTGGAACTGGATCGTTTTACAAAAAAGTGGGATGAAAAATATCCGCAAATCATTAAAAATCAGTGCTCGAATTGACCAAACCTGATTACGCTTTTTGATTACCCGCAAGACATTCGTAAAGTGATTTATACGACCAACGCCATCGAGTCTTTGAACCGTGTGATTCGTAAACCAGTCAAAAATTGCAAGGTATTTCCAAATGATAATTCGGCTATGAAGGTGATCTATTTAGAGGTTGAAGCAGCCTCTAAAAAATGGAGTAACTGCCCTTGGGGTACTATGCAAATTAGGCATTGGAAAGCGGCATTAAATCGTTTTATAGCATCAAGCGGCACCGAGCTAATAGAGTTTAAGGAGCAGCTAGCTCCTCATGTATACACTGGGCAGTTACACAGTTTGTTTACAGCCTCCCATTTTTCACAACCTTATTCAGCTCGATGAGAACAAGCTATCTAAAGGCAATGCATTGGTGTTCACAATCTCCCGCATAACAAAACTAGAGTGCACACCTGTCACTCCTTCTAATCGTGTTAATTTACCTAATAAAAACTGTTGGTAGGCCTCCATATCTTGGACGACAACCTTAAGTTGGTAATCAGCTGTCGACCCTGTGATTATTAAACACTCCAATACTTCTGGGTAGCTTTTCACGGCTCCTTCAAACGCATCAAAACGTTCTGGTGTATGACGATCCATGCTAATACTGATGAGCGCCATTAAACGTAAGCCTAATGCTTTCGCATTCAGCAGTGTAACGGTGTGACCAATTATGCCTGCTTCTACAAGCGCTTTTACGCGCCGAGAACAGGGCGACGGTGAAAGGCCTATTTTTTCTGCCAATTCTAAATTACTAATGCCGCCGTTGAGCTGCATCTCTTCTAAAATCCGTCGATCAGTTCTATCAAGCTTTATCATAATTTCTCCCAAAACATTATTTTCCAATAATACGCCATAACTCTCCCCATAAAAACGGTTTAATAGTGAATAATTGCGCAAAAGATGAGTTTTTATAAGTAATTTGCAAT
>JBLHVA010000013.1:0-15084 GCA_047630005.1 Candidatus Endobugula sp.
CCCAGGCACTTGAGTTTTCTGAGGTAGCTGCGCCACCAATGACTCAAAGTCTATTTCCATCTTTTCCATTAAATTATTATGCTGATCTAATGTTGCAGATTGAAATACACGCGTTTGGTAATTGTTACGCAACGTTTGTTCACGCTCAATTTCACTCTTCAAAGTATTCTGCAAGTCATCAATATAAAGAAAGTAAATCAAACAAAAAACGCCTAGCACTATCGTCAAACACACACCCATACGAGCCATCAAAGGCCATACGCCGATACGTGACCAATCAATCTCATTGATGTCGAAACTATTAATCTGCTCTAAGGTGTCTTGCAAAGACATAATATTGACTCGCTGCTTATAAGACTGTTCATGTTAATTAGTTAGATTTGAAAAACCTGAAGGAACGACTACATCAACCGTTAATTCAAAAGATTCTTTTACTACATTGATTAAATTAGGAGATGCAAAAAATGGCGATTCATCTAAGTTTCTCATCAAAGCAGACACTCGACTGTTCGATTCAGAAACTCCCTTTATGGTATAAACATTGCCCTTTCTGGACAAATGCTTAAAGTACACGCCGTCAGGCACTGCGCGAACAACCTGATCAAAGTAATGCACTATCAAGGGTCTTTTATTCTGTAAGCCTTGAATGACTTCCGTTCTTGACTCAAGCTCTTCACGCTGAGTTTTAAGTTCGGTTATTTTACCTACTTTAGTATCTAACGAGCTAAGCTCTTTAGTGAAAATAGCGTTACGAGCCTGCTGACTGTCAACCTGCGCCCCCACAAAAGAAAACCATACATATCCAACCAAGCAAGACAAAACCATCAACAAAATTAACGTTGAAAAAAATTCTCGCTTTTTCTCTTGACGGTATTCGTCACGCCAAGGCAATAAGTTAATTGTTGCCATTAATTATAACCTCTCATCGCCAACCCAACAGCAATAACCAAACTCGGTGCTGCTTCAGTCAACTCTTCATTATTCACCTTAGATGAACACCTCATACCGACAAAAGGGTTAGCAACGCTAACTAATGTTTCTAAATGATTTTGCACTAACGGCGCTAGACCACTTAATCTAGCAACACCCCCAGCAAGAATAATATGATCAACTTGGCTATAGTTACCCGACGAATAGAAGAACTGAAGTGAACGCGTAATTTGTTGAAGTACCGTTTCTTTAAAAGGCTCCAATAAATCAGCCAGATAATCATCTGGCAAACCGCCTTGTATTTTTGCCTGCTCGGCCTCTGCTTGAGACAAGCCATAGCGACGCTGAATTTCATCAGTTAAATTGTTGCCGCCGAACAGTTGCTCTCTAGTATAAATAGTCTGATGATTTTTCAATACGCTTAATGTAGATACGGTTGCGCCAACATCCATAATAGCCACTAACTGATCAGAGTCTGCCTCCCACTCATCTATGATAAGTGGTAACACTCTCTCTATGGCATAAGCTTCCACATCAATAACTTTAGGCGTTAAGCCTGCTTGCTCTAAAGTAGCTATTCGTAGCTCGATATTTTCTTTTCGACACGCGGCCAACAAAACCTGCATAAGGTTAGAATCTTCATTCGCTTTTCCCTGAATTTCAAAGTCTATTGCTACTTCGTCTAAAGGAAAAGGAATGTATTGATCCGCTTCAATAGTAATCTGCTCTTCTAAGGCGTCTTCGCTCAACTCAGCTGGCATATCGATAATTTTTGTAATCACCGATGATCCCGCAACCGCAACCGCCGCATCTTTTACTTTGCAGCGCGACTTATTGAGCAATTGACGGATTGCATCAGCAACAATGTCGACATCGTTAATGTTTTTTTCAACCACTGCACCAGCAGGAAGAGAGCCGACAGCAAAGCTTTCGACTTGATACCCATCAGACTGCATAGACAGCTCTACCAACTTCACACTAGTTGAACTGATATCAAGGCCGACAATAGGTTTAGATTTACGCTTAAATAGGCTCATAGTCTCTTTTTATTCTTTGCTGCTATTTCAAATTAACTGGTAACATCCAATTTTTTTATCTATATCGGTAACTTACACGCTCTTCATGTTATAGCACTTTAACTTAGTAGTGCAACTATAGAGTGAGTATATATGTAAAGTTAATTAGGTAAAAAGCCGTATAAAATGGCGTATAATACAATCAAAATCTCAGCAAACACTGCTAACATATTAATTTCAAAGGAAAAACGATTTTGAAAAAAGCGTTATGGCTCTTTATCGGCTGGTCAACCTTCACCATATCTTGCGCCACCATCACTGCGTTATTAGGGACATACCTTTACTTAAACCCCTCATTACCTGATGCAGAAAGCCTTAGAGAGATCGAGCTACAAGTGCCTTTGAGAGTTTTTTCAGCCGACAACAAGCTGATTGGTGAGTTTGGCGAAAAGAGAAGGGACCCTGTTACATTTAAAGAAACACCTCTCATACTGACCGATGCCATTCTGTCTGCAGAAGATGATGGCTTCTATTCTCACCAAGGAGTTGATATTACCGGTCTATTAAGGGCTGTATCACAGCTCGTCATGTCAGGATCGATACAATCCGGTGGCAGCACTATCACAATGCAAGTAGCACGTAACTTTTTCTTATCACGGAGCCAAACATTTTCACGTAAATTCAATGAAATACTCCTAGCACTCAAAATCGAGCGAGAACTGTCAAAGGAAGAAATCTTAACTCTGTACCTCAACAAAATTTATCTTGGAAACAGAGCATACGGCGTTAAAACGGCAGCCAAAGTGTATTACGGAAAAGAATTACAAGACCTTACACTTGCACAAGCAGCAATGATTGCAGGCCTACCTAAAGCACCCTCTAGCTACAACCCAATCATTAACCCGTCAAGGGCACTGATTCGCAGGAATTGGATTTTGGGTCGCATGTTATCACTCAGCAAAATCACTAATGACGAATATCAAATTGCAGTAAATGAACCCGTTTCAGCCAGCTACCACGGTCAACAGCTTGATCTTTACGCGCCGTACGTAGCCGAAATCGCGAGAGAAAAGGCCATTGAACTGTTTGGCGATCAAGCCTATACCGGAGGCTATAATGTCTACACGACTATTGATAGCAAGCTACAACAAGCAGGCCAAGATGCTGTCGTTAATGGGCTACTTGCCTACACTGAACGACATGGATATCGAGGGCCCGAACAACGCTTAGATACAAACCTATTACTGCCTCTCAAGAACGGAAGTCAAGAAACGCTATCCACCAACGATAACGATACAGACAAAGACCGCAGCATTATAATTAATGGCTCAAGCTTAGGCGAAATCAACTTATTACCATGGCTAGAAATCCTAAACACAATACCAAACTATGACAAACTAGTTCCTGCCGCGGTCATCAACATCCAGAAAAGATCATTTACAGCAATACTGGCATCAGGTGAAACAGCCACCATTGAATGGAAGAATGGATTGGATAAAGCAGGTAAATACATCAATGAAAACTTTTACAGTCCCGTGCCCAATACTGCTGAAAAAATCATCCAACTCGGTGATGTAGTTCGAATCTTTGCCATTAAAGAAAGCAAAATCACACCCAATAACACTACCGAAAGCAATACCGACACAGCTAACCCAGAAACAACCGCGACAAAAACCCAGTGGCAATTTTCTCAAGCCCCCAAAGCACAAGCCTCGCTAGTCGCCATAGCACCCCAAAACGGAGCAATAAAAACTATCGTTGGGGGTTTTGACTTCAATCAAACTTCGTTTAACCGCGCCACCCAAGCCAAGCGTCTACCAGGATCTAATTTCAAACCATTCATTTACAGTATCGGTTTAGAGCATGGACTGACAGCAGCCTCTATTTTTAATGATGCACCCATTGTTGTTGAAAGCAGTGAGCTAGAAGGCGCATGGCGACCAGAAAACGCCAGCGGCAAATTCTATGGGCCGACCCGACTACGTAAAGCACTCTACTTATCTCGTAACCTTGTTTCCATACGCTTATTAAGAAAAATAGGGATTGATACCGCGGCAAAAGGAGTCGAACGTTTCGGTATTGACGGAAAAAGACTGCCCAAAAACCTATCAATGGTGCTAGGTACCTACGTGATGACCCCGCTAGAGGTCGCTACTGGTTACAGCGTCTTTGCTAACAATGGCTATAAAGTTCAACCTTTCTTAGTAGATCGAATTAGTAACAGTCAAGATGAAATCATTTTCCAAGAACTTCCCTATACCGTCGTTAAAACCGCCCCATCCACTCCAAGCATTAACACCCTGAAACCCATAACCAGCGCCATTAAAGAGCTTGAGCTAACAAAGGCCGCAACGCCCCGAACCGAAAAAATTGCACCTAGAGTCATGGATGAACGGATAACTTATATCATGAATTCAATACTAAGAGATGTCGTTGAACGAGGCACAGCAAAGAAAGCGAAAGCACTGGAACGCTCGGATATCGGCGGGAAAACAGGTACGACCAACGGCCCCACTGATGCTTGGTTTTCAGGATTCAACTCTCACCTAGTAGCTACCGCATGGGTAGGATTTGATGACAACAGCAAAATCGGTCGTCGTGAGTATGGTGGCACAGCCGCTCTACCTATTTGGATTGAGTTTATGAAAACTGCATTAAAAGATATCCCCGACACACTCCCACCACAACCTAATGGCGTAGTCACTGTGCGCATCAACTCCGAAACAGGGGAGCTGACCACACCAGATGACCCGAATGGCATTGATGAGATTTTTTTGGAAGAGAACGTACCAACAAAATTACCCGAAAACCTACAAACAGGTGAAGAAGCTAGCGTCAAACCGGTGGATATTTTCTAGCTCGCAAGGTCATGAGTCAATGGCCGACAGTCGATACCAGAGCGCAAAACCAAAAAAAGCCAGCATTTGCTGGCTTTTTCATATAATACATATTGTAAATGACAACTGTATAAAACTTACTTCGCTGTACGACCCGCAAAACGCTTATTAAAGCGATCAATACGACCACCTGTATCTGCTGTCTTTTGCTTGCCAGTATAAAATGGGTGGCACGCAGAACAGACATCCAAATGGATATCTTTTGCTAACGTTGATGAAGTTTTAATGACATTGCCACAACTACAAGTTGCTGTCATTTCGGCATATTTTGGATGGATATCTGCTTTCATAATGTTACTCTTCCACTATCGTGTTATCGTTGCGCCGCCACCTGATCTAAAATGCCTTTTATACACCTGTGTGCATAAAAGAATGTGTGCCAAGCACGGCTACTTGCTATAGTTCAGCTTAAAGCACCATCACTTTTCAGTGAAGTCGCCCCTAACTCCCGTCATTATAAAGGGGCGAGCATATTACCAGAACTACTACCCAGCACAAGCACTACTGCACAAATGACAACCAAAAATATAAGCAATAAACCCCCTATGCAACCATCTTCCATGGCTCAGAGTAGCCCGCCACCACTCGTACTCTGCATTGCAATACCTTCACCGTTACGAAGAGTCTTTGATTACTTACCTGCAAAAGAGACCACTAACCCCCAAACATTAATGCCCGGCATGCGCCTCTCGCTCTCATTCGGCGGCCAAAAAAACATCGTCGGCATTTTAATCTCTCTAGAAAACCGACTTTCAAAGCACAAGCTAAAGCCCATACACGCCATTTTAGATGATCAACTACCCACACTAACACCAGAAATTCTGGCACTATGTCAATGGTGCAGTCGTTACTATCACTACCCTCTTGGCGAGGTTTGCCACCTAGCGCTGCCAACACTACTAAGAAAACCGTCGCCCCCGCCCACCAAAGAAAAGCCGCTTAAATGGCAGCTAACACCTCAAGGAGAACAGGCCAACCAAGAAGACTTTAGCCGAGCAAAAAAACAGCTGGCCGCCTGGGAAACTTTTAAAGCACAAGGCACGCTATCGCCTGAACTAATCAAGCCGCTAAACATTAGCCGAGCAACAATTAACGCCCTAATAGATAAAAAAATACTACAAAAAGCAGCCTCAGAAGAACCGACACCTCATATCAAACTAGCAAACAACAAAGAACCAGGAGCCCTGACACTTAATTCAGAACAAGAACAGGCACTCAACACCATTCAAATGAATACGTTTAACTGTTATTTACTGGATGGCGTTACCGGTAGCGGAAAAACTGAAGTTTACCTACAGGCCATTCAAAAAGTCATCGATAAAGGCCTGCAAGCGCTCGTATTAGTGCCAGAAATAGGCCTAACCCCACAAACAGTTTCTCGCTTTCAACAACGCTTTAGCGTGCCTGTTGCAACATTACATTCAGGCATGAGCGATAGGCAGCGCCTCTTCACATGGCAAGACGCTAAGGCAGGTCGTACATCCATCATCATCGGTACTCGCTCATCCGTGTTTACCCCTTTCCCCAACTTAGGGCTTATCATTGTCGACGAAGAGCATGACTTATCATACAAACAGCAAGATGGAGTGCGCTATTCCGCAAGAGACACTGCCATTGTGCGTGCGCAGCAACAAAACATCCCTATTATTCTAGGCTCCGCTACGCCAGCACTAGAAACGCTACACAATGCCATTAGCGGACGCTTTATTCACCTGCATTTAACAGAGCGCGCCACAACCAGCAAACTGCCAGAAATTCACTGCATACCGTCAGCAGATGACAGCTTATCACCACAGATTATTAACGCCGTTCGACAAACATTAGCTAAACAACAACAAGCTTTGGTGTTTATCAATCGTAGAGGGTTTGCCCCCACATTACTTTGCCAAGACTGCCATTGGATTAGCGAGTGCCCTCATTGCGATAGCCGTATGACCCTGCACAAACTATCGCCTACTCGCCATATACTACACTGCCATCATTGCGACGCCAAACACACTGCACCGCTCAAGTGCCCAAAGTGCCACGGCAACCGCTTACAAGCACTTGGGCAGGGCACGCAACGTAGCGAGGAAGAGCTACGAAAATTGTTCCCAGAAACACCTATTTTGCGTATCGATAGAGACAGTATGAGCCGTAAAGGTGAGCTAGCAAAAGCCCTAGAGACAATCAACAGTCAACAACCTTGCATACTCGTCGGCACACAAATGCTGGCCAAGGGTCACCATTTTGCCAACGTATCGCTGGCAGTAATTTTAGGTATTGATAGCGGATTTTTTAGTAGCGACTTTCGTGGATCAGAACGCATGGGGCAATTGCTTACCCAAGTCGCAGGACGAGCAGGACGAGAAAAACATCAAGGCAAAGTGCTACTGCAAACCGAATTTGCTGATCACCCACTATTACAACAACTCATTAATCACGGCTATTCCGCACTGAGCCAACAGCTGCTGAGCGAGCGACGCCTGTGCGACACGCCACCCTATAGCTATATTGCTTTCATACGCTGCCACGCCTATCAAGCTAATATTGCCATCCAGTTTTTGCAACAAACCAGACAGCACTGCGAACACATTATCGCCAGCACGCCAACACTTCAATACCTTGGCCCATTAGCCTCCACCATAGAAAAGCGAAACAACCGCTATTACTACTATCTACAAGTAAAAGCGCAGCAACGCAGCGACCTACATTACGTGCTTGCAACACTCTGTCCCATCCTAGAAAAACAGCGAACCCCCAAAGGGCTACACTGGCTTATTGATGTAGACCCACAAGAAACGTAAAAACCGATCCTACCAGGCTAAAATTTAACACGGCAAATAACACCAAAAATGCGTACAATGGACGCTTATTACTTACCTTTTTTATCATTAAGCTCAATACACCTCATGGCACAAGACTACGTAAAGAAAAAAGCAACCAACTCCACAGCAAGTAAAAAAGGCTCCGCATCAACACGAAAACGTACGCCCGTTGCAAAAAATAGCGCCCACAACACAGACAAACGCAAAAAAAATACCCGCAAACCTAACACACCGAAAAAAGTCGCCCCTTTTTGGGCATGGATTCTTATTAGTGCAGGCGTTATTGGATTTGGCTTTTTTCTTACCCAGCTATCCAATTCAGATAAAAAAGAAAATATATCACAAGCCGGCGCTACAGAAGATAACACTGAGGAAAAAGTCGCCGAACAACAAAACTCACAAGTTAAATTCGACTTTTATGAAATATTAAAAGGCAAGGAAGTAAATGTCGACGAAAGAGTCACCAAAAAAACACCAGAACAAAAAAATATTATTTATTTTCTACAAGCCGGTTCATTTAAGCAGCTAAGCGATGCAGATGCCCATCGAGCAAAGCTATTACTTCAAGGTTTACCTGTTAATATAGAAAAAACAATGAACAAAAACAAACAAGAATGGCATCGTGTCGTCGCCGGCCCATTTGACACCCGCTCAAAGCTTGCAAAAGCAAGGGGCATACTCGCTTCCAACGAAATCAACAGCATTGTATTAAAACGTTAGTTCTTATCGGGGGCCTTATTTTTCTCCTCAATAGCCGAGCCCTGAACGGGTGCCTGAATATTTAACACAAAAAGAGATGAGGCGTCTGCATCATGATCAAATGCCTAATAGTGAAATTGCCATGCGAATAGTAATACCTGGATTCAAAAGCGAAGGGCATCATTTAATGCGGTAGAACAACAGACTCGTTGAAGACAGCACACTCTCTTTTCTCTGGCAAGAGATGAAGCAATGACGAAAACTTACCTACAACTAACCCATGAATAACGACGCCAGATTTCAGCGTTAAAGAAAATAGATTGTGGTCGAAGATACATTGCGGGGGCCATTGGCAGCAGCTACGGTCAGTCGGGAGCTGGGTAGAAATACCGGTCAAAAAGTTTATCAACATAAACGGACGAAGACTGATAAGCGACGTTCGGCAGCGGTTAAGCCAACCAAAACAACCTCTTAAACACTAAAACTTATCGAACCAAAGTAGCGCCTAGAACTGAGCACAGAGCAATGCCGGGCTGGCTGCCGGAGAAGTGAGAAGACGTTGATTTATACACGTGCCTACGTCGCAATGGAAAATCAATGCGACGCCAAATAAAGAACCCTGCAAGCATTGATAACCGCCCTGACACTGTGGATGAGGAAGCGTTCATTAGCGGCCGGGAGACTGACACTATGGTCGGACACATCTGCCCGCTAAGAGAGCACTAACTTACAGTATCGGCGCAAGTAGATAGCAAAAGCGCCAAAGATGCTACCAAGACAACCATTGCACTGCTAATGCCATTTAAAAATGTGGCTCATACAACTACGACTGACAATGGAAAAGAGCTTGCGTACCATGAGAAGATCCGTGAAGAATCATCAGCAGATGTTTACTTTTTTCATCCTTATAGTTCTTGGGAGTGCGGGCTGAATAAAAATACTAATGGCCTATTGCGACAGTACTTCCCTAATAATACAGACTTGAAAATGGTGACAATGGAGGGAGACTTAACTCACGCCCAAAAAAATCTGTAATATAAAACACCTGATCAATTGATGGGTGCTCGCAGGGCTGCGATAGCAGCTTAAAATTTGATGCGCTTCAGACCTGAATCCGCGATACATAAAAACAGCTACTTTTTAGCATTTGCTTTAATTTTACTCTTAACTCTTTCAGCGGCGCGAATTAGCCTCCGCTCCGTTGAATAGATAACATACCACGCAGGACGTAACTTGATTGACAAATGGACATACTCAAGCCCATCCGTAAGAATATTCTGTGCTTCTATTTCTGAAATTACGGGCGCATTATCTATGTAATAACGCCAAATATAAACACGACCCATCATTTCAGGGTAGTCGGGATTGTAGGGGTTTAATGTCATAGCGTTAATCAAACTGGAGTGTGCTTTATCCCAATCAGCTTTCTCATAGACAGCATCAGCTATCTTCCATTTATCCTCATATTCACTTGCCTGAAGTGCAAAAATATCAGCAACACCAAATGTTAATGCCAAAATTGTCAGTGCGATGAAAGGAAGTACACACAAATATTTTAACTTATTTATCAAATAACGTTACCTGACATTGCTATACTTAACTAAGTAGCTGTTAGAGTAAAAAAGTCTCAAGATGAGTAATAATTAAATGCTTTCATATCAGTCGATTAAACGCATGCTAAAAGCAACAACTATACAATCAAGACTATTTTATGGGTTAATTATCCTTATTATCTTTTTGCCATTACCTTTGGGAAGTAACCGGATATGGGCATGGTCCATTATCGAGGCATGGATATTCTGCCTATCCGCCCTAACGATAATATCACTTCTGCATAGAAAAATAACAGTACCTGAACATGCTAAAAGATGTAAATTGCCACTGATTTCACTAGCAGGCTTTCTTGCAGTATCGCTTTTTCAATTATTACCCTTAAATACCGCGCTACCCAAGAGCATTGATATTTTAAATGAACATCAGTGGCTACTATTTTCATTAGATCCTTATGCCACATTGCAAGCCAGCATAAAAACCTTTTCTTTTTTATGCCTATTTATTCTAGTAGTGATCTTAGTCAACACAGAAAAACGGATTAAAACAGTATTAATGTACTTTTTTTTAAGCGGCTTATTTCAAGCGGTTTACGGAAGTCTGATGACATTAACTGAAATAGAGCATATTTTCTTTATGGAAAAGTACGCCTATATCGGTAAGGCCACAGGAACATTTATTAACCGTAACCACTATGCAAATTATCTGATACTTTGTATTGCTGCAGGTACAGCCCTGCTGTTAATGGACATATCCAACAGAAAATCATCGGGCATCCGAGACTCGCTTGTAGGCATATTACATTTCATTATGAGTACAAAAATGCTGCTAAGAATTGGGCTTGCCGTATGTGTGGTGGGCATTGTATTGAGTCAGTCACGTATGGGCAATACCTCTTTTTTTGTTAGCTTATCCATTGCCGGATTTTTATGGATGCTATTGACTAAAAGATTCACTAAAAAAAGCTTTTTCCTTTTAGCGAGTTTTATAATTATCGACTTATTTATTGTAGGCCAATGGTTTGGTTTCGATGAGGTGCAACAGCGCCTTCAAAACACTTCTGCTCAAGCAGAAAAACGCGACGAAGTTGCTAAAGATACTATTAACTATATTAAAGATTATTTACTGATCGGTAGCGGCGGGGGTAGCTATTATTCTGTTTATCCAAACTATCAATCAGATGATGTCAGACATTTCTACAAACATGCACACAATGATTATCTACAATTTCTAAGTGAGTATGGGGTTATAGGAACGTTTTTCATTGCACTTTTTGCCCTTTCTTCTACTTACATATCACTGTCAACAATGATAAAAAGAAGAAATAAGACAATGCAAGCGACAGCTTTTTGCTCATTAATGGTAATTATTGCTTTACTGCTGCATAGCTCGGTGGATTTCAGCCTACAAATCACCGCCAACGCTGCGTCAACAGTAATAATAATTGGCCTTTCATGGGTTGCCTGCCATTTAAAATCATCCCGAAGCGGTAAAGCACGAAAGCGAAAATCACCCTAACAAAAGATCAGCTCAAGCTAGACTTGGGTTGCAGCTAGTGCCTTTACCTTTAGTACCTTTTTTCGAGCCTTTTTTCGAGCCTTTTTTAGTACCTTTGCCACCATACCTACAACCTGTACCCTTGGTACCTTTCTTCTTGGTACCTTTCTTCTTGGTACCTTTCTTCTTGGTACCTTTCTTCTTGGATGCATAGATATGCGAAGCTGGCTCACCCAACAATTGACTGTCCGCGAAAGGAGTCACGTTAATGGCACTAACCTGCGATGAAAAACCAAAAAACATGGTAAAAACTAATACTAATGGAAATAACAGCTTAAACTTCATTTTAATACACCAGCCTTTTCAAACACCTTATTAAGATATATTATAGGCGTATAGTGTTTTTTATACAAATTATTCAAAATACAGCTTTCGAGAAGACACTAGTTCACACTGTGAATCAAACGCACACTGTACATATAAACACAAGTCTAATTATTTTTTTGCATATGAATATTAAATTATCATCAAAATCGGTATCCGACCTTTTTACAACTATCGTCATCTTACTGGTTACTGCACATATACTCCAAGCTACTCTATATCATTTAGCCGATTTTGATTACAGCGGGTTCATTGATCTTGATACCGAAAATAACCTGCCAACTTTCTACTCAGCAATGGCGCTGGAGTTTTCTGCATTATTGCTATTCCTTATTTACTGGCAAAAAAAACAACTCTATCGCAAAGAATCTTTCTACTGGCTAGGACTAGCGCTTATATTTGCCTTTCTGGGTTTTGATGAAACGGCACAAGTGCATGAAGAGGTGAGTGATTTTTTTACACTTATTGTTGAGGCCTCTGGAGTATTGTACTTTCCCTGGATCATCCCTTACGGACTGGCAACAGGGTTGGTTGCTCTCATTTATTGGCCTTGGCTGATACAGTTGCCCCGAGAAACGCAAAAAAACTTCGTTATTGCAGGGCTGGTATTCCTCTCTGGAGCAATAGGAATGGAAATGATCGGCGCATATCATGCTGATCTGTATGATGTTTATGATTGGCGCTACACCATAAGTTATACCTTCGAAGAAACATTGGAAATGCTGGGTATTGTATTATTTATACGAGCGCTCATGGATTATATAAGCCAAAACATCCAGCAAATTACTGTTAACTTTACCCAAAATAACGTGGGCACTGACTAAATATAAGGTCAATAATGATGTTTTCCTTTCCTACTGCAATATTTATCAGTGCGTTTCTGGTATTTCAAGTTCAGCCCATTATTGCTCGATTTATTTTACCCTCATATGGTGGCACACCCTCTGTATGGACAAGTTGCATGCTGTTTTTTCAGGTAGGGCTTCTGATTGGCTATGCTTACGCACATGGCTTAGCTCGCTACGTTCCGGTACAACGCCAGCCTTATATACACCTAACACTGCTTTTGCTGTCGCTACTAGCACTGCCCATTATTCCCTCCCTGCCGGAGAATCCATCACAACATCAAACAGTTGAAATACTCATCATATTGTCCAGCTCCGTTGGCTTACCATTTATCTTATTATCGGCATCCGCTCCTCTGTTGCAATATTGGTTTGCTAGCACACACCCGAATAAAAGCCCTTTTAAACTCTATGCACTCTCTAATACTGGTTCATTACTCGCACTATTAAGCTACCCTTTTATCGTTGAACCTGCTGTCGGGCTACATAACCAAGCTATTTTTTGGTCTCTTGCTTACGGGGTTTTCTTTCTGTCTTGTATCTTGTGTGCACTACCGCTATATAAGCAATCAATAAACGTGACAGACTACTCGGATGTCCTGAAAACAACAGCCCCTCCCACATGGAGAAGGCGCATACTTTGGGCATCTTTCTCTGCCTGTGGCTCAGTAATGTTACTAGCCATAACCAACCAATTAACGCAAAACGTTGCTGCTATTCCTTTTTTATGGGTGCTACCGCTAAGCCTTTATTTAATTAGCTTTATTATTTGTTTTGAAAGGGATCGCTGGTATCGCCGTATATTTTGGTTTCCCTTGGCAGTACTTGGCTTAGCAGCAAGTACCTATATGCTTTATAACGATGCCTTCGCTCGAAGCCTGTCCCTGTTTCATCAAATTACTATTTACTCGATTGCCATGCTTGGCAGCTATATGATTTGTCATGGTGAAATCGTGCGTAAACGCCCCACAAGCGAATACCTGACATTGTTTTACTTATATATTGCCTTGGGTGGCGCTTTGGGAGGAATATTCGTCAACCTGATAGCACCATTGATATTTGATGGCTACTGGGAATTATACCTAGTAATTATAGCCATTATTATTATCGTTGCATTCTTCTCTATTTCTACCGTCACATCAATCCATGGGAAAATACGCTATGGTTTTGCAGCAGTAGCCATCATAATGTTTTTCTCATCTCTATCATGGCAGGCTATTCAAGAGCAGCTCGATTATTCCATACTTAATACACGTAGCTTTTATGGTGTTCTCAACATTTATGATGAGGATGTTGATAGTGATAGTCACTACCGTTCTTTGTATCACGGCAACATTTTACATGGTGGCCAATATGTAAAAAATGCGTACCGATACCAGCCAATAACGTATTATCGCCAAGACTCAGGTATAGACCTTGCTATCAGACAACATCCTTTAAGGGCTAATGACAGCGCGCCGATGAAAATAGGCGTGATTGGTCTTGGCACTGGTACCATTGCTGCTTTTGGTGAGTTAGGCGACCAGTTTTATTTTTATGATATCAACCCGCAAATTGAGCGCATTGCTAATGAGTACTTTACTTATCTGGATGATGGTAAAGGGAGTAGCACCGTGATTCTTGGCGATGGCAGGCGCTCACTCACTAAAGAACTGGAAAAAAATGGATCCCAGCAATTTGATGTGCTGGCTATTGATGCTTTTACTGGTGACGCCATTCCTATTCACTTACTCACCGCTGAAGCGTTTGATCTCTACTGGAAGCATATAAAACCCAATGGCATACTGGCCGTTCATACTACCAACATTTATCTGGATTTAACGGACCCTGTAAGGCAACTGGCGAAGCGGTCGGGTAAAGAAGCGTTATATATCTTCGATGATGAATTTTATAGTGAATGGATATTAATAACACAAAACCGCCAATTTATTAACAATCCAAAAGTGACCTCATTACAAAGTAAGTGGACAAGCCCGCCCAAGCGTATCATTTGGGCTGATGATTTTAGTAATCTACTGGAAGTGGTGAAGCACTAGTAACATAAATCGCTAATATCGAGTTTCTCACCAAGCAGTACGTATATCCCATACATCATCGCTAATGGGCAAGGTAGGGCGGAGTATAGAGTTAACTGCGCTATGATCAACTTTTTCAATTATCGGGAACTGTTGTTCTAGCGTTAAATCAAGGCGCTCTTTGGTTAATGCGTGACGCTTGATGCTCTTATCCCAATAAATAGGCTTGTTGGATTTTGAATGTTGGGCCATCACGAAGCCGCTTCGCACGTACTCAGAAAACTCAACGAGTATTTCATGGGCTTCTTCTGAGGTCACGGATGAACTATCATCACCTTCAGATTGTGTTAAATATGTAAACGCTTCATTATTGAACTCTTCTACAAAAGATACGTAGGGGAAAACATGATCAAAACCTGCCGAAAGCAGCGTATTATTATAAA
>JBLHVA010000014.1:0-14886 GCA_047630005.1 Candidatus Endobugula sp.
CGATATCATCACCCAAGCGATCGATAATAACCAATCATTAGCTCAAAGATTAAAGCAGCCGGCAGATAATGCGTTATGGCAAAATATAGGCAGAACGATTGCACGTTTTCATAGCAATGGCATTTACCACGATGATCTCAACGCCCATAATATTTTAATTTCTGAATGCAACGAAGTTTCATTAATTGATTTCGACAAAGGCAAAGTTATTAAAAGTGATGGGCGATGGATGAGTAAAAACCTTGCCCGACTACATCGCTCGCTAGCCAAAGAAAACACGAAAGGAACAATCAATCATTTTAATACGGGCAACTGGTCAGCCCTTATGAAAGGGTATGGAATGAACGAGGATGAATATAAAGAAATACTAGGCGAAAAAAATGAGTCTGGGTAGAATTTTCGGCCGAAGAAAAGAGGTCTACTGAAGCGAAAATTGAAAACAATAGCAATCTACTGACTGAATAGCCCCAACAATGACTGCTAGAGCTACCCATGACAGATACTATTGATATTTACCGGCGCATCTAAAGCATTAACAATAGGTCAACCAATCATCATATTTTGGATTACGGCCATGTACCACATCAAAATATCTAGTTTGTAAATTTTCAGTAATGGGGCCACGACCGCCGTTACCAATCGTACGATTATCCACTTCACGGATTGGCGTCACTTCCGCAGCACTGCCGGTAAAAAACACTTCGTCGGCGATATACACTTCGTCGCGAGTAATACGTTTTTCAATAATTTCGTAGCCACACTCTTCCGCTAATACAAAAATAGTATTACGTGTAATGCCATCTAGAGCAGACGTTAAATCTGGCGTATAGATTTTGCCTTTACGCACCAAGAAAATATTTTCGCCGCTACCTTCTGCAACAAAACCATCAACGTCTAACAACATCGCTTCGTCATAACCGTCTCGAAGTGCTTCTTGCAGCGCCATCATCGAGTTCATGTAATTACCGTTTGCTTTGGCTTTACACATAGTCACGTTGACGTGGTGGCGAGCAAAAGATGAGGTTTTAATGCGAATACCTTTATTTAAACCATCATCTCCCAAGTACGCACCCCAAGACCATGCCGCAACCATTACATGCGTTTGTAAATTATCTGCGCGTAAACCCATACCTTCTGAGCCGTAAAAACACATTGGGCGCAAATAAGCACTGTTCAAATTGTTTTGTTTTACCGCTTGTAGCTGCGCTTCATTCAACTCCTCTTTAGAGTACGGCATTTTCATATCTAAAATTTTGGCCGAGTTAAATAAACGATCAGTATGATCCTGTAAACGGAAAATGGCTGGGCCTTTTTCAGTTTCGTAAGCGCGCACGCCTTCGAACACCCCCATACCATAATGCAAGGTATGCGTCAGCACATGTACTTTGGCTTCGCGCCAATCAACCATTTCACCATCTAACCAAATAACACCATCGCGATCTGCAAATGACATGTTTGTTCTCCTTCTTCAAAATCGATAAAAAGCGCTTTTCGTTACTGTAGCCAAAAGCACATAATAGACAATAACTGCCACTATAATAATAGCGCTGTCATAGTCATTGATGACGTAAGGTCATTTACAACACAGCGCACACTGCAATGAACAACTAAGCAGGGGAATCACATACCCATTCTTGCCAAAGCGTCTCTACGTGTGACTTCTTTTCCAGTAATTGATAGCTCGCAAACAAGGTGGATAACTGCGTTTGCTGTATCAACGGTGACTGCTCTTGTAACACTAAACGATGCGTGACGGCTCGGTATGCTTGATAAATATCAATTAACGAAGATCCCTGCTCCCCGTTTACCCAAGCGCTTGACTGCAGTTGCTCCAGAATCCGAATATTATCCGTATATTCTGCTAAATTTGCCTGTTTGTGCGACCACGCTAAAACGGCATATTGAACCATAAATTCAATATCGACGATACCTCCAGCGTCTTGTTTCAAGTGAAATAAGACGGTTTTGTCTGAACCACTTTCGTTTTCACTCTGACGAGCAACCGAACGGTTGTTCTTTGCCAAATTAGCAGGACTGGTATCCGCTCCTAGATGCTCACGCATTTTTTGGCGCATACTAATCACGTCTTCACGCAGTACCTCTATATCACGAACCTGCTGCAGTATATTTTTGCGTAACACGATGAAGTCATCCATTAATGTCACATCGCCGGTAATCGGTCGAGCGCGAACTAATGCTTGGTGCTCCCACGTCCATGCCTCTTTGTGCTGATAACGTGAAAACGCCTGCAGAGAAGTCACCAACAGGCCAGAATTACCCGAAGGACGCAGGCGCATATCCACTTCATATAGCGGCCCCGACAAGGTACGGGTATTCAACATATGAATAATTTTTTGCCCCAGTCGAGTATAAAAAGTTTGTGCGTCGACTGGCTTCACGCCATCCGTCACCGACTGCGCCTCAGCTTGATAGATAAACACTAAATCTAAGTCCGAACCGTAACTCAGCTCAACACCACCCATTTTACCGTAGGCCACAATAATAAAACCCGATTGCGCAGGACAAACAGCGGAAACAGGCACACCACCTTCGGCACCCACATACTGAGGAACACCGTGTTTAGCGGATAACTGATCCCATGCCAATATCAGCACTTGCTCTAGCACGACTTCAGCAATCCAAGTGAGGTAATCGCTCACCTTCATCAACGGCAAACGCCCTGATAGCTCGCTCGCGGCTACGCGCAAACCATGGGACAACTTAAAATAACGCAACACTTCCATGACCCGCTCTACATCATCCGCATCGGTACGCAGTAGGCGCACTCGCAACTCATTTTGTAATTCCGTCTTCGTTGGCAAGGTGTATAAGTTCACCATATCCAGCATTTCATCTAGCAACGCGGGCATTTTCGCCATTAATTCGGCCACCCACACACTACCCTCAAATAACTCAGCAAGATGCTTTAAGGCTTGAGGGTTTTCCACCAACAAGGTGATATAACTACTGCGGCCAACGATTTTTCCCAGCCACGCCAATAAACGTAACGCGGTGGTATCCGGCTGCTCTGCCTGTGTAGCGATAACCAATAACTGCGGCATTAAGGTATCCAAGGACTCTCGCCGCTGGGCAGACAGTTGTTTTACTGCCCAACTATCGCGCAACTGTGTCACTGCACGAATAACCGCCACCCCTTTCAGGTAACCCTGCTCTTGCAAAAACACGGCAAACTCATCGGGAGTCGCTGCATTAAGCTTATCGTCGTCACAGTCCAACCATAACGACAACCACATAGAGGCATCATCACTCACCACCTCATCAGTTATGTCGTCAGGATCTGCGATCACCAATTGAAACTGCTCATCCACACCATCGCGATGCTGCTTAAGGCGAGCACTAAAATCTTGCCAAGCACTTTCCCCATCAAACCCCATCACCCAAGCCAATATCATTTGCTCTTGAGGGTCGTCCGGTAATTGCTGCGTTTGCTGATCACGATACGCCTGTATAGCATGTTCGGTTTCGCGTAAAAAAACATAGGCTTGCCGCAACTCTTCCGTCAGCGATGCATCAAATACCCCCTGAACCTGTAACTGTTTAAGAACGGAAAGCCAGTGACGCTCCTGCAAGGCAACTTCTCGCCCACCACTGACCAGCTGAAAAGCCTGAGTAATAAATTCTAATTCGCGAATACCGCCTGCGCCAAGCTTTACGTTCGTCTCCATACCTTTGCGTCGCACTTCTTGCACGATCATTGCCTTTAGCTTGCGCAATGATTCAATCACCGAAAAATCGGTATATTTCCGATAGGTAAACGGCTGCAAAATAGCGTTTAAGCCTTCGATTGCCTCGTGCTCTAACACCAACGACTGCGCCGTATCCGGTAAAGACGAACAGGCGACCACTCGTGCCTTAATCGCAGCAAAACGCTCCCAGTCCCGACCCTGGGTTTGATAGTAATTTTCGAGGGACGCAAAGCTACTCACTAGCGCGCCACTCTGCCCATAGGGCCGAAGACGCATATCGACTCGAAACACAAAGCCATCCACCGTCACATCATTTAACGTTTTTATCACACGCTGCCCTAGCCGAATAAAAAACGACTGATTATCTAACGGTCGCTTAGGGTGATCAGTGTCTCCCGACTCAGGAAAAGCAAAAATCAAATCAATATCGGATGAAAGGTTTAGCTCACCCCCACCCAGCTTACCCATACCCAACACGACTAACTGCTGAGGCAAGCCAGACACTACACCGATAGGTGTTCCATGCTTACCAGATAATTCCCGATAATGAAAATCAACCGTCTGCTGAATAGCCGCTTCGGCCATTGCCGTCATGGACTGGCAGACTTCGGCAAAATCCGACAAACGATTCACATCCCGCCAGATAATCCCCACCATTAAGCGACGGCGTAACTGGCGCAAGGCTTTATCTAGCGCATCCAGCGTTTCACAGTCACGACAAGACAGGGCTGCCATTTCCACAATACGTGCCGCCGACAGCGCCTCGCAAGGCACGTCAGTGAGCAACCAGTGAAAGAGTAAATCAGGATGGCGGCAACAGCTTTCTAATACATACGCACTACCCACTAAGGTGCAGGTGAATTGCCGGGCTAACGACGAATCACTCGACAATATCGCCTGCAACCGCAGCGACTCATCATCACTTAGCACGGCAAGTAAACTGGCACTAACACCGTCCCCCTCTGCATGTAGATTATCGGGTAGGTAGTCACTTAACATAGCGCGAAGAAAAGTCATAAATAGTGAAGCCTAATGAGAGATAACTTATTGTAAGACTTATTATCGCAAGGTGCTATAAACCACAGCAATAAGTCATAATATGTAAACTCAACAAACTACTATCAAACAGGTAAACGCGCTGCCCAGATCACTAAAATACGCATGAAATAATAGGTGTAAAATAAAGCCGTGCCAACATTAGATTCCTGCTACTCTTATCAACTAAAGTCCCAACTTTAGCATTTATCACCCTGCCCAGAAGTACATGAGAATTTTATGAAAATAGCCATCCTATCTAGAAATGCCAAACTCTATTCGACCAAGCGCTTAATCGAAGCAGGACAAGAGCGAGGCCATGAGATGCGCGTGATCGACCACATTCGATGCTTTATGGATATGGGCACAGAGAACCCTTCAATTCATTATAAAGATGAAGAATTTAACCCCGGTGATTTTGATGCCGTGATTCCTCGTATCGGCGCATCCGTCACATTTTATGGCACATCCGTTGTCAGACAATTTGAAATCATGGGTACTTACTGTGTAAACGAATCAGTTGCCATTTCACGTTCTCGAGATAAGCTGCGCTCAATACAATTATTATCCCGTAAAGGCGTGGGCATTCCCGTCACGGCATTCGCTAATTCACCGGATGATGTGAAAGGCTTAATTCGTGAAGTAGGCGGCGCTCCCTTGGTGATTAAATTACTAGAAGGCACACAAGGCATTGGCGTGGTGTTAGCCGAAACCCAAAAGGCAGCCGAAAGTGTTATCGAAGCCTTTATGGGGGTTAAAAGTAACATTCTCATCCAAGAATTTATTAAAGAAGCCGGCGGTAGCGATTTACGCTGTCTGGTCGTCGATGGCAAAGTCATTGCCGCCATGCAACGTACCGCGCCCGAAGGTGAATTCCGTTCGAATATTCACCGCGGCGGCTCTGCACAGCTCGTCAAACTTACTCCTAAAGAGCGCGCGACCGCAGTACAAGCCGCTCAAATAATGGGTTTGAACGTGTGCGGCGTAGATTTACTCCGCTCATCTCGCGGCCCCTTAGTAATGGAAGTCAACTCATCGCCCGGTCTTGAGGGCATAGAAAGAGCCACAGAAAAAGATGTTGCCAGCATGATTATTGAATGCATTGAAAAAAATGCAAAACCTAATAGAACCCGCACTCGCGGTAAAGGCTAGGTTCCCTGAAACGATGAACACCAAAAACACATCCATCACCATTAACGGTATCACCGTTGAACCTGGCGAACAGAAAATTATTGATTTACCTGTCGCTAAACTTTATACCCACACTGACGTGAGTATCCCGCTGCATATTATTTGCGGTAAAAAGGCAGGGCCTCGATTATTTATTTCGGCGGCTATACATGGCGACGAACTTAACGGTGTAGAAATTACCCGTCGTTTATTGAAAACCGCATCGTTAAAAAACTTACGAGGCACGTTAATTGTTATTCCCGTAGTGAATGTCTTTGGTATTATTCAGCATTCACGCTACCTACCCGACAGAAGAGATTTAAATCGCTCATTCCCCGGCTCACAGCGCGGTTCTCTGGCAGCCAGGCTGGCGCATATCTTTCTCAACGAAGTCGTTCAGCAATGCGATTACGGTATTGATTTACACACTGGCGCTGTACATCGTTCTAACTTGCCGCAAATTCGAGCAAATCTAGACGATGAAGAAACCAAAAACCTTGCCCAAGCGTTTTTGGTGCCAGTGCTGTTAAACGCTAACTTACGAGACGGGTCATTACGTCAAGCGGCAGATGAACACGGCGTAAAAGTACTTTTATATGAAGCCGGCGAAGCATTGCGCTTTGATGAGCTTTCTATCCGTGCGGGTGTTCGAGGCATATTGTCTGTTATGCGCAAACTGCTCATGCTACCTGCAGCAAAGAGAGCAAGCAAACCTCACGAGCCGTTTATTGCACGCTCAAGCAGCTGGGAACGCGCAACGCAAAGCGGGATATTACGCTCGCTAGTACCGCTAGGTGCGCGCGTTAAAAAAGGAGACTTACTGGGAGTCATTTCGGATCCATCGGATCTGTTTGATCAACCAGAAGATGAGATACGATCTCAGTACAACGGGATTATTATTGGTAAAACCAATATCCCACTGGTTAATGAAGGCGATGCTCTATTCCATACGGCACGATTTGAAGACATTCAAGAGGTAGCGGCATCGGTAGAAGCCTTTCAAATAACGGCTGAAAATACTCCCAACCCAACATTTGATGACCAACCCCTACCTTAAATCAGTACTATTGGGCGGTTTAATACAGAATGCCATTGCATTCATATTGCAAAAAACCATTAATAAAAATTGACTATACGAATTGCTCTACAACCGTATAATCGGACTTTTTAATTCGCGCACTATATGTGGTGAGATAAGGCTGAGAGATGAAAGTAGTAATTGTAGGTGGTGGTGCAGGTGGCTTGGAGCTAGCGACATATCTAGGGGATAAATTAGGTAAAAAACCCGAGCACGAGATTGTATTAATTGACCGAAATTCAACTCACCTATGGAAGCCACTCTTACACGAAGTTGCTGCCGGCAGTTTAGATGCTGAAATTGATTCTGTCAGTTATCGTGCTCATGCCCACGCCCATCATTTTCAGTTTAAAATGGGAAACTTTTCAGGTATTGACCGCAACAAAAAAATCATTCACCTTGCTCCCGTACTCGACCCTGAAGGAGAAGAGATACTACCCCAACGTGACGAGCCTTATGATCATTTAGTCATGGCTATTGGCAGCTCCTCCAATGATTTTGGTGTGCCGGGTGTACGTGAACATTGCAAATTTTTGGATAGCACCCAGCAAGCAATAAAATTTCATGATCGCTTAGTGAATCAATTTATTCGCCTTAACCGTAAACTCATAGATGATCCTGAAACATGCTTACATGTTGCTATTGTGGGCGGCGGCGCAACCGGTGTTGAGCTAGCGGCAGAGTTATTTAACTCACGTAATTTATTTTCCATGTATGGCTTACATCGCATTAAAGATAAGAATTTAAAAGTCACCTTATTAGAAGCCGGGCCACGCCTGGTGCCTGCTTTATCTGAAAAAGTCTCTGCTGCCGTTCTTCAAGACCTTGGTGCCCTAGGTGCAGACATTCGTTTAAATACACAGGTAGCGAAAGCCGAGCGACACGTTTTTATTACCGCTGGCGAATCCCGCATAGAAGCCGATATGCTACTGTGGGCAGCCGGCATTAAAGTGCCAGAGTTTATGGCCGAAATTGAAGGCATAGAAACTAATCGTATTAACCAAGTGATTGTTAACAAACACCTACAGTCCACCAAAGATGAATGCATTTATGCCATAGGGGATTGCGCTGGCTTTCCACTGGACGAAAAACGCTGGGTTCCACCACGCGCACAATCGGCTCATCAAATGGCCAGCGTTGTCGGTAAAAATCTAGTCAGAATCACCAAAGAAAAACCTTTAATCGAATTCCGTTACAGCGATAAAGGCTCGCTTATTTCATTAAGCGAATTTTCAACCGTAGGCGTATTAATGGGCAACCTAGTACGCGGCGACACCTTTAATGTACGCGGAAAAATTGCGCGCATTGCTTATATCTCACTGTACCGCATGCACCAAGTGGCTCTACACGGCTGGATACGTGCAACACTCATGATGGTATCCGATAAAATCAATCACATTTTAAAACCGCGATTGAAATTGCACTAATAAAAAATTGCACAAATAAAAAGCTGCATTAATAAAAACTAAGAATGTGGCGTAGAATGAAACAACAAGACGTAAAAAAGGGAAGCAGATGCTTCCCTTTTTTTATTTTTTTACTTCGCTAGTTTTCAACAAGAATTTTGGAAGCTATAATTTTTGATGCTTCGCTAAATGCATCCACGTATCGATCACTGAATCAGGGTTTAACGAGATTGAATCGATACCTTGATCCATTAACCATAATGCAAAGTCGATATGATCTGACGGGCCTTGCCCACAAATCCCCACGTACTTATTGGCTTTTTTACAGGCTTTTATCGCCATAGACAGTAACATTTTAATGGCTTCGTTACGTTCATCAAATAAATGTGCGATTAAACCGGAGTCACGATCTAAACCTAAGGTTAGCTGGGTTAAATCATTTGAGCCGATAGAAAAGCCATCAAAATATTCTAAGAACTGATCAGCCAGTAGCGCATTCGATGGCAGCTCGCACATCATAATGAGCTTTAAGCCTTTTTCACCACGGGCTAATCCGTACTCTGCTAATAATTCAGTGACTTGTCGCGCTTCGTCAACGGTACGCACAAAAGGAATCATGATTTGTATATTTTCCAAACCCATTTCTTCGCGCGCTTTACGTAGCGCTTTACACTCTAACGCGAAACATTCACGAAAAGATTCAGAAATATAACGAGAAGCCCCGCGATAGCCGATCATTGGATTTTCTTCTTCGGGTTCGTATTGCGTACCACCAATTAAGTGAGCATATTCGTTCGATTTAAAATCCGACATCCTAACGATAACGGTTTCTGGTGCAAACGATGCCGCGATAGTGGATACACCTTCGACAACTTTCTCTACAAAATAATCTGCAGGACTTGCGTAGCCTGCAATTTGCCGAGTAACGGTGGCTTTTAATTCTGCATCAAGATTGTCAAAATCCAATAAGGCTTTGGGATGCACACCCACCATACGGTTGATAATAAATTCTAACCGCGCCAAACCAACGCCCTTGTTCGGCAAGGTTGAGAACGACATGGCGCGATCTGGATTACCTACGTTCATCATAATTTTAATCGGTAGCTCTGGCATTTCACCTACGCTGTCCTCAGACTGCGTATAGTCCAGCTCACCTGCGTATACATAACCTGCATCGCCTTCGGCACAAGAGACGGTAACCGGCATACCCGTCGACAGTTTATGCGTGGCATCACCACAACCGACGACAGCCGCAATACCTAACTCACGGGCAATAATTGCCGCATGACACGTTCGCCCGCCACGATTAGTCACAATGGCGCTCGCCAACTTCATCACCGGCTCCCAATCAGGGTCGGTCATATCGGTGACTAAAATATCGCCTTCTCGCACTTGATCCATTTGATCAATGCCATCAACAATACGCACCACACCTTTACCAATGCGCTGGCCAATAGATCGACCTTCACATAATACGGTGCCGGTCTCGTTAAGCTTGAAACGCTCAACAGCATTGCCTGACTCTTGGCTTTTAACGGTTTCGGGGCGAGCCTGTACAATATAAATCTGTTTGTCGTCACCATCTTTTGCCCACTCGATATCCATTGGGCGACCATAATGATCTTCGATAATGAGCGCTTGCTTGGCTAATTCTTCCGCTTCGCTATCGTTAATCGAAAACTGTTGTCTATCGGCTTCGGATACGTCAATGGTATCTACCAATTGATTTGGCTGAGAAGAGTAAACCATTTTGATCATTTTACTGCCGAGATTACGGCGTAAAATAGACGTTTTACCGGCTTTTAATGAAGGTTTGTACACATAGAATTCGTCGGGATTAACAGATCCTTGAACCACGGTTTCGCCCAAACCATAAGAAGAGGTGATAAAAACGGCATCACGAAAACCCGATTCAGTATCTAGGGTAAACATCACACCGCTAGAACCGGTTTCGCTGCGTACCATACGCTGAATACCTGCCGACAATGCCACTTCTGCATGCTCAAAACCTTGGTGAACACGATAGCTAATGGCGCGATCGTTAAACAAGGAAGCAAAGACTTCCTTAATCGCCAACATCACTTGCTCATAGCCACGGACATTCAACATAGTTTCTTGCTGGCCAGCGAACGAAGCATCGGGTAAATCTTCCGCTGTTGCTGACGAACGCACCGCCACAGATAAATTCTCATTGCCGTCTTGCAGCTGAATAAATGCTTCTTTAATGGCCGCTTCAAGTGCTGGCTGAAACGGCGTTTCAACGACCCAGCGACGAATATCCGCACCGGCTTTCGCTAAAGCCTTCACATCACTTACATCCAATGCCGACAATATCGTTTGAATGCGATCATTCAGGCCACTTTGATCGAGAAATTCGCGAAAGGCATCCGCAGTCGTCGCGAAGCCATTCGGCACGCTCACACCCATGCCGCTAAGGTGGCTAATCATCTCGCCTAGCGAGGCATTTTTGCCACCCACGCGATCAACATCATTCATGCCTAAGCCATCAAACCACAGTACATAATCCGCCATAATACGTTTCCCAAATGATCGTCTATTGTCAAAATATTGTAAAAGTGCGCGGCAGTATATCGTGAAATGTGGCTAAAGAAACGGGAGAAACCGAGTTTATGCAGTAGAATATACTATTTAAATCACACAAATAACTCAATGACCGAGGCCACCATGCAACATATCGCTTACTTTATTTCTGATGGCACCGGCATTACGGCGGAATCCTTAGGCCACAGCCTACTGTCACGGTTCAGCGGTGTGCATGTCGATCAAGTCACCTTGCCCTACATCAACACCACAGAACGCGCGACCCAAGCTACCCAACGCATCAATAACAGCGCCGATTCCATGGGCACACCGCCCTTGGTGGTCATCAGTATTGTTGATGGCGGATTGCGAGAAATATTACGACAGTCAAAAGGTGTGATATTAGATATGTTTGATGCATTTCTAGACCCAATGGAGAAACTCTTTGGGCAAACCGCCGATTACAGCGCAGGTACGGCATTTGGGATGGCGCACACCAACTACCATCAGCGTATTCAGGCGGTTAATTACGTGTTGGAAAACGACGATGGCGGTAACACCAAAAACTATTCAACCGCTGATATTATCTTAGTCGGCCTTAGCCGTAGCGGTAAAACACCCACCTGCCTGTATTTAGGTATGCACTTTGGTATTCGTGCGGCCAACTACCCCTTTACCGAAGACGATCTAGATGATTCCGCACTACCTAAATTATTACAACCTTTTCGCGACAAACTGTTTGGACTACTTATCGCCCCAGAACGCCTAGCCAGTATCCGTGAAGAACGCTACGCCAACTCACGCTACGCGTCACTCAAACAATGTGAATTTGAAACTCGGCAGTTCAAAGCTCGACTAGAACGATACAAGCTGCCCTACTTAAACTCTACCCATCTTTCTATTGAAGAATTATCTACACGGATTATGGATACAGTCGGTATTGAACGGCGGGTGAATGGGTAAATGAGTGACACTGGTAGGTAAAAGCTAAGCCAAAAATAAAAATGCCCAATGGTTATTCACCAGTGGGCATTTTTGTCGTACCTTTTTGTCATACAAAGTACGCTTAACTATTGAGGCGATCTATACGTGGCTTAACGCCTGTTCAACATCTGCAATAATATCAGCGATATTTTCAATACCTACCGAGATTCTTACCAAGTCGGCACTCACGCCAGCGGCTGCTAATTCTTCATCATTTAATTGACGATGAGTAGTAGATGCCGGATGACACGCTAAGGATTTTGCATCACCAATGTTCACCAAACGTAAAATCATTTGCAAGGCATCAATAAAACGACCACCGGCTTCTGCGCCACCCTCAACACCAAAACTTAAAATACCCGATGCTTTACCATCGGTTATTTTTTGGCACATAGCGTAATAAGGGCTATCGGGTAAGGCTGCGTAGTTCACCCATTGCACCTTTTCATGCGCACTTAAGTATGCCGCCAACTTCTCTGCGTTTTCGCAATGGCGCTCCATTCGTAAACCCAAGGTTTCTAAACCCTGCATAATTTGAAACGCATTCATCGGTGACAACGCAGCACCAGTATTACGTAACGGCACAACGCGGCAACGACCAATATAGGCAGCTTCGCCTAATGCTTCGGTGTATACCACACCATGATAAGACGGATCAGGTTCGTTCAACACTGGGAAGCGCGCTTTGTTCGCCACCCAATCAAACTTACCCGAATCCACAATCGCCCCACCAATGGATGTGCCGTGACCACCGATATATTTAGTTAACGAATGAACAACAATGTCTGCGCCCAACTCAAAAGGACGACAAAGAAAAGGCGTGGCTACGGTATTGTCTACAATTAACGGCACGCCATGCTTTTTCGCTATTTCGGCCAAGCGAACAATATCCACCACATTACCCGCAGGATTACCGATAGACTCACAAAAAATGGCTTTGGTGTTTTCGTCAATCGCTTGCTCAAAGCCATCAAAATCATCATGAGATAACATGTGCACATCAATACCCTGCTTAGGGAAGGTATGAGCAAATAAATTATACGTGCCACCATATAACTCGCTGGTGCTCACAATATTATCACCCACCTGACAAATACATTGAATCGCATAGGTAATCGCCGACATTCCAGAAGCCACCGCTAGCGCACCAATACCGCCTTCCATCGCCGCAATACGCTGCTCAAGCACATCGGTAGTTGGATTCATAATACGTGTGTAAATATTACCCGCGACTTTTAAATCAAATAGATCAGCACCGTGCTGGGTGTCATCAAAGGTAAACGACGTGGTCTGATAAATTGGCACCGCTGCCGCTTTCGTAGTTTGCTCCGATGTGTAGCCGTGATGCAATGCGAGAGATTCAAGTTTCATCGTGATACCTTTTTTATTTGAGAATAGAGGAGAGGATTTTATTTAGCACAGCATTTTTTATATTTCTTTTCACTGCCACAAACACAGGGGTCATTACGCCCAATTTTAGCTTCGCCACGTACAATTGGTGCTTGTGCATCATGGTGATCGTGCTGACAATTTGGCCCATGCACATGAGATTCTTGCTCTTTTGTATTCACAGTTATTTCCTAGATAGTTAATGCTGCTTTATGGTATATGAAACTAAGCACGAATCAATACTATTTATGCTCTATATAACGTAATGATGGTAGATATCCCTGCGATACTGACTTCGCAAATCGTCCTAATTAGCTTACTATGCGCCCCCAAAAATGCTTCAGCAAACCGACGACACCATTATGCCCATCAACGCCTTATATACCGACCTTTCTGGTTACTACGATCTACTTTGCGCAGATATCGACTACCGCGCACAAAGTAATAGCGTGCGTAGATTACATCAGCTCTTTGGTAACAATGGGAAAGCACACCTTGATCTAGGCTGTGGAACCGGCCCGCATGTAAGACATTTTATCGATTTTGGCTATACCAGCCACGGGCTTGATATTAACCAACCCATGCTGGATATCGCCACCCTTCGTTGCCCCGAAGCACAGTTTCATTTGCTCGACATGAGTACATTTACTGTGGAAGAACCTGTGGATTTGATGACGTGTTTTTTATATTCCATCCATTACAATGACGGCATTGAAAAACTCAGCAGCTGTGTGGCAAGCGTGCATCGCGCATTAACAACAGGTGGTGTTTTTTGTTTTAATGCAGTGGACAAAAATAAAATAGACAATCATTCATTTATCAAACATACCGTTCAACAGGATAACCATTCTTTTACTTTTCAATCAGGCTGGCATTACTGTGGCGGCGGTAACAAACAATCACTACAACTCAGCATTGAAAAGACAAACAGCGAAGGCACACAACGATGGAAAGATGAACATGCAATGGTTGCGGTCGACTTCAACACACTAACAGACATGTTAACGCCCGACTTCGACGTACATATATTTGAATGCGACTACGAAAAAATTACACCTTGCAATGAAAAATCGGGAAATGCTATTTTTGTTTGCGTGAAAAGATAGTGTTTGTACCGCCCTCATCTCACGCCGGACACAACACTCATTTCACCTTAAAAGCATCTTGATGCTCAGAATAATTATCGCCCTTCGCTAAGCGATCATACAGCACCACATTCACCGTCGCTGCTAAATTCATACAGCCTTCTGTTGGAATATAAACCACGTCTTCACAAAGTTCGGTAATCTCTTTTTTTAGCGTGCCGTCTTCTGGGCCAAAAATATAAAATGCTCTGGCGGGGTGCTTATACGTGGTCAATGACTTAGCGCCATCAAGCAATTCAACCGCCACTGGCACACAGCCTAATGGAATAGTCGCGATTAAATCTTTTACATTAATTAATGGTCGGGTTTCATAAATTTTTTGCGTGTCCGTGTAAAACGGCTTAGCGTAGTCATAACGCTCGCCCGTATAAAACACCGAACTCACACCATAACAGCCCGCCGCGCGCATAACCGAGCCGACATTTTCGGGG
>JBLHVA010000015.1:0-14680 GCA_047630005.1 Candidatus Endobugula sp.
ATAAGTGCTAGGGCAGATAGTTCAATATTGTTGTGTTATAAGAATATAACGCAATGAAGATTAACCGTTGCTTAATCGATTGGACCGATAGCTTTACTCTGGCTCGATATGCTTTAAATGCCGTGATACCGATAACCATGCGCCCAGCCAACCCAGTACACCTGCCAGCAGAATAATTAGTGCGCTTATATTTAGATCTATTAGCGATAGTGTGTATTCACTTTCGTAGTGAAAAGCTAATTTTTGTATTGGCGTACTTAGCCATAGCTCTGCGAGAAATAACATAGGGAGGGCGAGTAGTGCGCCACCTATGCCATACCAAAAACCAGTATAGAGGAAGGGGCGCTTGATGAAACCGTCGGTGCCTCCGACCATTTTGATCACAACGATTTCGTTTCGTCGGTTTTCGATGGCTAAGCGAATGGTGTTACCAATAATCAGTATCACCCCCACAGACAATAAGAACGCTAACGATAAGATGACTCGCTGCGCAAGATTCATGATTTCTTGTAAGCGGCGTAGCCAATTCATATCTAATTGTGCGGTTTCGACTAACACCTCGCGTTGTAACTGAACTTGCAAAGCTGTCAGTTGCTCTGGCGTATTGTGACTCACCGTGGCTTGCACGGTAAGAACATAGGGCAGGGGGTTGTTATCAAGGGAAGCCAGCACGTCTCCCAGTCCTGAATATTGCTGAAACTCTTGTTGCGCCATTGCGGGGGTAATCAGTTCTACTGTATCCACTTCGGCTAACTCGCTGAGACGCTGCTGTAATTTTTCTATTGCGATTAGCTGTGCTTTGGGATGAATGTAAAGCGATATTTGTGTATCGTTTTGCCACTGCTTGCTGACGGGGCGAACATTATCAAAAGCGAGGTAGAGCAAAGCGGGTAAGACTAGGGCAATCGCCACTACTAGCCATGTCATCATACTTTGCCAAGGCGTAGATAAGAGCCGCTGCAGGCTATCGACACAAGAGAAACGATGATGATCGGCCCATGCATTGAAGGGCAATGCGCTGACTAAGGAAGAAAAAGAAACCGCTGATGAAAACCATGCAGACTGGCTTTTATTCGCACTTTTTTTATTAGGTGCCGTTTTATTCGGTGCTTTTTTAACGGCACCACTTTTAGAAGTGCTAGATTTAGCCAAGCCACTATTCGTGCGTGAGAGCTGCGCCGCCGACGGTTTATTCACTCGACGATTCATTGGTGTAGGCCTTCTGTCGAAAGCGCATCCGAACTTGTCATACGCCCCTGATCCAATACTAATACTCGATGCTGCATTTGCTCGACTAATGCAATATCATGAGTGGCAATTAAGACGGTGACACCGACGCTGTTAAGATCTTGAAATAATTGCATGATATCAGCAGATAAGGCAGGATCAAGGTTGCCCGTAGGCTCATCCGCCAGCAAGATAGCCGGTTTGTTAACAATCGCACGAGCAATACCCACACGCTGTTGTTCACCGCCAGATAGGGCGAGGGGGGAATCGTTTTCTTTACTCAGCAATCCGACGCGCTCTAACGCAGCGCGCACTCGCCGGCCTTGCTCTCGCGTAGACATACCCACAATTTGTAAGGGAAGTGCTACATTATCAAAAACGTTACGATCAAATAACAAATGAGGATTTTGAAACACCACGCCAATTTGACGACGTAAATAAGGGATTTGTGAACGCGTCACATGATCCAACACGCGATTACCAATAAGTACTTTCCCACGGGAGGATCGCTCTATCAACATAATCAATTTCAGCAGCGTACTTTTACCCGCGCCGGAATGCCCTGTTAGAAAAGCCATTTCACCTGCTGCCAGCTCGAAATTCACGTTGACTAAGGCATCGTGGCCTTCGCTGTAACGCTTGCTGACATTATCGAAACGAATCATAAGAGAGGCTAAGAACCTGTGGTGGTATTTTGTGCGTTAGAGTCAAACAAAGCACGTACAAAATCATCAGCGACAAACGGCTGTAAATCATCAATGCCTTCACCCACACCGATAAAACGAATAGGTAGCTTAAAGCGTTCACTGAGCGCAAATATAATGCCGCCCTTAGCTGTGCCGTCTAATTTAGTTAGCACTAACCCTGTTACGCCCGCAGCTTTAATAAAGTGTTCCGCTTGAGATAAGGCATTTTGACCCGTGCCCGCATCTAGTACGAGCAATACTTCGTGAGGCGCATTAGGGTCAAGCTTTGCCATCACGCGCTTCACTTTTGTTAACTCATCCATTAGGTGACTTTTATTGTGTAAGCGACCTGCGGTATCGGCAATTAACACATCAACGCCTTTGGCTTGTGCTGATGATAGCGCATCGTAAATAACCGACGCACTGTCTGCCCCTGTATCTTGTGAAATCACCGCTACTTGGTTACGGTCGCCCCATATTTTGAGCTGTTCAACGGCTGCCGCACGAAAGGTGTCACCCGCCGCTAGCATCACTTGCTTGCCTTCGTTTTGTAGGCGCTTGGTCAGCTTGCCTATGGTCGTAGTTTTACCCACACCGTTAACACCTACCACCAATGTTACCATCGGCATTTTTTTACCGTCGACAAATTGCGGCTGGGTCATCATTGGCGCTTCTGTATCGACCAATAAATCACGCAATTGCTGCTGTAGTGCAGCATATAAACTATCGCCATCGCTCAACTGTTTACGTTCGACGGCTTTGGTGAGCTTATCAATAATTTGGGTGGTTGCATCAATACCCACATCCGCCATTAACAACTGGGTTTCCAGCTCTTCTAATAGCTCATCGTCAATATGCTTTTTACCTAATACGACACTTGCGATGCCTTCTACTAATTGGCTGCTGGTACGGGATAAGCCTTTTTTAATGCGCTGAAAAAAGCCTAGAGATGGCTTTTCTTTTTCTACTGGCTCTGGGGTGCTTTCAATGGATTCCTCAAAAGGTACTTCTAGAGGTGAACCTGAAGGCAGCTCTAATGAGACCTCCGGTATCGCATTAATCGTCACAGAGGATATTTCAAACTCGGGCGATGGCGCATCACTTTCGAGCGCGGCATTGTTATCATCTGTTTGAGCGTCATCTGTTTTTGATGAATCCGCTTCGGCTGATGTATTTTTTCTGAAACGTTTAAAAAACATGAATTTCTTAACTCTCTTAATTTTTTAACATTCGATAGTTTTTAATTAAAGGCTTTTTGCCTAAGTACTACTGACTAACACACCCATTAATCATGATGAAGATCACTAACAATATAGTATTAACATCTGTGTTTAACGGTAATTCAAGGCGACGTTATGCAAATACATTCAAAAGCGGTATCCTACCACTGACCTTAAATAAAGTCTCAAATCGTTTACTGTGGTAGCTGAAGAAACAGCTACCATGAGTACTACGCCAGACTCTCTAACTGATAGCGATATTCTGTGCCTAAACGTTCTTCTTCATCCTCACCAAAAGCAGTCAAACCATCTAATAAGCCTAATCAGTTGCGTATTATTGGCGGACAATGGCGGGGGCGTAAGTTGGCGATTGCTGATGTTGATGGCTTACGACCAACGGGAGATCGTATTCGCGAAACCTTATTCAATTGGCTACAAGGAGATATTGTTGAGCGACACTGCGTTGATTTATTTGCCGGTTCTGGTGCGCTGGGCTTGGAATGTTTATCCCGTGGCGCGGCCAATGTATTCTTATTAGAAAAACATCCCGCTGCGGTAAGGCAATTGCGACAACACTGCGAACGCCTTGACGCAAGCAATAGCAAAGTCATTGAATGTGATGTCTTGGAGTGGATAGAAAGCGCCTCTAAAGACACCGGAAGGAATATCGCACCGATAGATATCGCTTTTGTTGACCCGCCCTTTGCGGCCAACTTATGGGCAACGGTGATCGACAAGTTAGAAAACAGCGGCTTACTTAGCCCAGCGGCCATCATCTATATCGAAAGCCCTAAAGAGCAACTCATCACTACGCCGTCACACTGGGAATTAATAAAAGAAAAACGCACTGGGCAAGTTTGCTATCGCTTGTTTCAACGGCATTACATAGACCACGAAAAGCTATAAAGTGATCGCTTACTTACTCTTTGAGCTTGTAGTATTTGAATCTTTTGAGTCTAATACCTTGGTACTTAAATCAATAGTGCCTGCGGCGATTATTTCACCTAACGGCCACTGTTGAGCCACCACTACCCAATCCTGTATTGCGACGGCCTGCGGTAGCACTTTAGGCAAGAACCAATCAACACGCTGTGATCTGCCATTCCACTCACCTTTATTTGCTACATACTCGATAGGATTAATATACGTGAGCTGCTTACCACCATTTTCACCGGAGGTGATGGGTAGCAGGTGTTTGCCTGTGGTGCCGAAAAGAAATAGATGATGTTTTATCACTTTAGTTGCTGCTACATGACTTTGAGCTGCATCCCGTCGAATTTCAGGTAATTGAGCGGTCAGTATCGAGCCATCTGCTGTACGTTTAATGTTGAGTGTAATGGCGGAAACCGATGTTTCGTACTGATGATCGGCGGCGATAATCGCCTCTACCTTTGAACGACGAGAACCTACTGCACCATAACGACCATTAATCACCATCTGCGGGGTATATACCCCTTTTTCTCCGCCTTTGAGTACACGTTGATATTGGCGTTGGCGATTATTACAGAAAGGTCGCGAAAACGTATCTTTCCATCCAAGGTAATTCCAGTAGGTCACATGGCAGGATAGGGTAATCACCTGCGCTTGTGCATCAAGCTCGCCTAATAATTCGTCTGCTGGAGGGCAGGAGTAACAGCCTTGGCTCGTGAAAAGTTCAACGATTGTTACAGGGCGAACGGAGGCATCATTAGCAGATACTATTGATGATATCAGTAAGAACAGGGGAAATAGTCGGTAAAACATGGGGACACCTCGGTAATAGCCTGATTCTCTGATCACCACTAGGATAAAAACGTTCAATTGTTTATGATACCACTCACTATTTTTAATCATCACACTATTTATTCAGCCACCACACTAGCATTTATGCTTTAACGAGATCTCCTTCATGAAAAAAGTCGTCTATCCAGGCACATTTGACCCTATTACCAACGGGCATGTTGATATTGTTGAGCGTGCTTGCCGTTTATTCGACCATGTCATTATTGCGGTGGCCGATAGCAGCAGTAAAAACCCATTATTTAATTTACAGGAGCGCGTAGATTTATGTCGTGAGGTTTTACAGCATTTAGACAATGTAGAAGTTCAAGGTTTTAACGTGTTGCTGGCGCATTTTGTAGATGAGCAAGGCGCGCAGGCAGTGATTCGTGGTTTGCGTGCAGTGTCGGATTTTGAATACGAGTTTCAATTAGCGAATATGAATCGCGCCTTGTTACCCCATATGGAAAGTATCTTTTTAACACCGGCTGAACATTTTTCATATTTGTCATCGTCGCTAATCAGAGAAATTGCTTCGCTGAATGGAGACGTTAAGCAGTTTGTGCCCGCAGCGGTAGAAGCAGCGCTGAAAGAAAAGTTTTCTCGTTAGAAGGCTGTCCGAGAATGGAAAGCGTAGCGAGGGAAAGCGGTTTTGATCCCATTTTTTCATGGTTTGAGGATAATAGTGGTGGCATTTGCCGACAGTAGACGCTAATCAATGGGGGAATTGAGTGTTTACCTTTCGCAGTAGGCCAGTCTATTCTCGAACAGTATCCTAATTTTTATCTCGCCCAATTTTTTCAACTTGGCGCATTCCACGGATGCGTCGCATCACATCCGCTAAATGCACACGGTTTTTAACGCCGATGGTTAAACGCAATATGTTGCGACTGGGGTCTTTTTCTTTGTACTGAATTTTTTCGATGTTCGCACCCAACTCTGTAATACGGCTGGCGATTTTTGCAAAGAGAGAGCGGTCTGATTCTACATTAATAATCAAGTCTACTGGGAATTCTCCCTGCACTGTTTTAGACCAACTGACCTGACTCACCCTGTCCAAATTTTCGCGCACTTCACTAATATTCTTGCAAGTATCCACGTGAATCACCAAGCCTTTGCCTGGACTGACCAAGCCGACAATCGCATCGCCAGGAATCGGGTGACAGCAACGAGAAAGTGTAATCATAGTGCCATCCGTTGCATCAATCGTCAGTGGCGACTCGACTAAGGTCGCCATATCATTCGCTCGACTAGGGACTAATAGTTTTGCCACCTTGGTACTCATTAAATTACCCAGACCAATATCGCTGAGCAGATCATCAAGATTTTTATACTCAAGCTCTTCAAATACTGTTCGCAGATTTTTTTCGCTTAAGCCTTCATCCAAACTTACATCGACTTGCCTGAGCGTTCGGTTCAACATACGACGACCAAGATCTATTGCGTCTTGCTGCTGATGATTTTTAAGTGACTGCCTAATGGCCACGCGGGCTTTACTGGTTTTGACTGCATTAAGCCAAATGGCCTGTGGACGGCGGCCTTCAGCCGTAATGATATGCACTTTTTGTCCATTCGCTAATGGTTGACTAAGTGAGCCGGTGCGATTGTTGATGCGGCATGCATAACAAGTATCACCTATTTCGGTATGAACCGCATAAGCAAAATCAACTGCAGTGGCATCCATCGGTAGCTCAATAATTTTACCATTAGGTGTGAATACGTAAATTTCATCCGAAAAAAAGTCGTTTTTCACTTGCTGAATGAACTCCACAGGATCACCAGCGGATTGCTGAAGTTCGAGTAAGTTTTTAATCCAGCGCCTTGCGCGAGAGGCACTGACGTCGTCGCCACTCTCTTCTGACTTATACAGCCAGTGCGCCGCGATACCTGTACTCGCAATTTCATCCATCTCTTTGGTACGAATTTGCACTTCGACAGGTACATTTTCTGCACCATTCACGACGGTATGGATAGATTGATAACCATTGACCTTAGGGATAGCAATATAGTCTTTGAAACGACCGGGAATGGGTTTATATAGATTATGCACTGCACCTAACACGCGATAGCAATCATCAATACTTGCGACAATTACGCGAAAACCAAACACGTCGGTAATGTCACGAAAACGGCGCTTTTTCTCGCCTTTTAGCTCCATTTTCCGGTAAATACTATACAAATGCTTTTCACGACCAATAACGATAGAATTGATATCCCAGCGGGTCATTTGGTTTTCAAGGTTTTCTTGAATGTGCGATACCAGCTCTTTCTGCTTAGAGCGTACGGCAGATACTGCCGCTCTTAAACGCGCTGCACGCAGAGGGTAAAGTGCTTCAAAACCACGATCTTCAAATTCGACTCGGAACGACTGTATACCTAATCGCGCGGCGATACGGGCATACATTTCGAGGGTTTCTTTAGCTACTCTACGACGCTTCTCGGCTTTCAATGGCCCTAGCGTACGCATGTTATGCAAACGATCCGCTAGCTTAACAATGATCACGCGAATGTCTTTCGACATGGCAATCGCCATTTTTTCAAAATTATGTGCTTGTTTCTCTTCTTGGCTAGAAAATTCTATATTGGTTAGCTTGCTCACACCATCGACGATATCAGCAACCGTTTCGCCAAACCCTTCGATGATTTCATCTTTGCTTCTAATGGTGTCTTCGATCACATCATGCAGCATAGCCGCTATCAAACTATGATGGTCCATGTGCATTTCGGCTAGAATCTTCGCCACAGCAAGCGGGTGTGTAATATACATCTCGCCACTGCTACGCTTTTGATCACCGTGCGCCTCTTCTGCATAATAATAGGCTTTCTCAACGGCCGCTATTTGCTCTGGCTCCAAATAGCTACTAAGAGAAACTAAAAAATCATCAATTGCAGACATAAACTATCGCGCCATGGTTTGTAGCAGGTGTAGATTAGATATAAATACAAGCGCTAGATAAGCGCTAATAAGGCATGATTTACTATGAGACCTTTGCACGCAAGCCATTTTGCTCTCATGCAGCGTTTACCCCACAAGGGGGCACCGAGGAAAAACGTACTCAATCGGTCATTTATATGTATAAACTCCCTCTTTCCGTGCGTTTTCTGCGTGCCCTTGGGGTATGCCTCGCTTAGAAGCGCCTACTTTTGGTGCCTGAAAACAAAATCATCTTCCGTGAAAGGTCTCACTATAGAGGGTACATTCTGAATAGAAAGCCCTCTACAGCAATAATAAAACGACTAGGTCGCTTTACATTCTATACGTTACTCTGAATCTTCTAAATTCATTGCTGCTGGCGTGATTTCAACATCGCTTTCTTGTGGAGCTGGCTCATCTGCTAAGCCCGCGGTTAAGCTTGCTTCAATTGCTGCAATATCATCAACCATCTCTTCGTAATCATCTTCTTCCTTCTCGGTTAAGATGCTTGGGCCGATAAAACCTTCTTCGATTTCACGTAAAGCAATTACGGTTGGCTTGTCATTCTCTGGCGGCACCATTGGATCTTTACCACCAGTCGCGAGTTGACGCGCTCTTTTTGTACCCACCATTACTAATTCAAAACGGTTATCTACATGATCTAAACAATCTTCAACGGTGATACGAGCCATAATAATTTTCCAAAAGTAATCGGGAATAACAAAAAGAATCTACTATTTCGTTCAAAGTATTTAATATCAACAGCAATTAGCTCAAAAAACAGCTAATTCCGCGTCATACAGATACTCTAGACGGATAAATTGCGAACTCGGTAGTTTACGCAATACCACCATCGAACACAATATGCTCAACTTAATAAGTCTTGCAATAATGTGCGGTAATTCGCTTGCTGCTTGCTAGTTTGGAGACGCTGGGTACGAATAATGTTGTACAACTGCTCTAATGCCATATCAAATACATCATTTACGATAAGCCATTGCGACTCTTGAAAATGCGACATTTCATTAATCGCTGCCTGCATGCGATGCTCTATCACCGAGTCGTCATCTTGCCCTCGCCCCGTAAGACGCTCGCGCAATGCAGGTAATGACGGTGGCAATATAAAAATGCTTTGGGTTTCTGGGATCAATTGGCGTACCTGCTGCGCACCCTGCCAATCTATCTCCAAAATAACATCAACACCACGATCTAAAGCCGCATTCACCCATGTTTTAGAGGTTCCGTAGGCATTTTCGAATACGTTAGCGTGCTCTAAAAAAGTGCCTTCGGCAACCATGCTTTCAAATACTTGATGACTGACAAAACAATAGTCTTTACCGTCTTTTTCACCCGGACGCATCGCGCGCGTTGTGTGGGATACTGATACCTGCATCTGCTCGTCACGTAGCAATAGTGCTTTGACCAAGCTTGTCTTACCCGCGCCAGAAGGAGCAGATACAGTAAATAATGTGCCTTTACTCATGCATTTATCTCTTGCTAAGGAGGGCAGAATCCATCTTCAGCCCATTTAGTTGATATTGATGTAATACGAAACAGTGTACGTGACGTCAAGCAAAGTCGTTTTGTGCCGACAGCCACATTCACTATTATTCTATATTTTGAATCTGTTCACGCATTTGTTCAATAAGAACTTTCAACGATACTGCGGCTTGAGTGGTATCGGTATGGATCGCCTTAGACGACAGTGTATTCGCTTCGCGGTTTAGCTCTTGCATCATAAAATCGAGGCGGCGACCGATAGCACCTTGCTGAGTTAAAATATGCTTTACTTCAACTAGGTGAATACTGAGGCGATCTAGCTCTTCATCTACATCTGACTTGTTCGCCAAAACCGCAATTTCTTGCGCTAGACGATCCGCATCAATCGTTGTTTCTAAGTTTAGCAGACGTTGCTGTAATTTTGCTTTTTGTGTTTGAATAATCTCTGGCATGTGTTGACGTACGGCTTCGACATATTCATCAATCGCGATTAAACGCTGCTCTATCTGCCCTTGCAACTCGACACCTTCTCGCTGACGGTGCTCAAGCAACAAATCTAAGGTGCGAGAAAATAGCGCTTTTGCTGCTGTTATTATCTCGTCCGTATCCACATGCGCTTGTTCCAACACGCCCGGCCACTGCAACACATCCAAAGGGCTCAATGCTGCAACGGGGTGAACATCACCCATTCCATCAACCACATCTGCTGCTGCGGTAGCCAATTGAGCCACTAATGTTTTGTTCACGGTTAAACCATTAGTTTGCACCACGCTCAAGGTAAGCTGAAGAGTGATTTCTACTTTGCCTCGCTGCAACGCGCCACGACACTTTTCTCGGATTACGGGTTCCAATAAGCGCAACGACTCCGGCAGGCGAATAAAAGGCTCTAAATAGCGCTGATTAACACTGCGAATCTCGCAACTGAGACTCCCCCAGTCAGCCTGTTGTTCTTGTCGAGAAAAGCCAGTCATACTGTTGGGCATAGATTTTATCCGCGATAATGGTGAATGATGGTTATCAATAAATGATGACGTAATATGGAGCGCAATTCTAACACAGGCAAAGCCAGATCAAGGCTTTTCCTGTACACTCGCGACCTTACACTTTCCCTTTTTCGTTAGTCATTATTGTAGGTTTCTTATGCATCGTCCCAGTGGTAGAACACCCGATCAAACTCGTCCCATTCGCTTAACCAAAAACTTCACCAAACACGCTGAAGGCTCGGTATTAATTGAATTTGGCGAAACCAAAGTCATTTGTACCGCCAGTATTGAAAACAGTGTACCGGGCTTTTTGCGCGGGCAAGGTAAAGGCTGGATTACTGCGGAATACGGCATGTTGCCACGCTCAACTCACTCACGCATGAACCGCGAAGCGGCTCGTGGCAAGCAAACCGGACGCACAGTGGAGATTCAACGTTTAATTGGCCGTTCGCTGCGTGCCGCAGTTGATTTAGAGATCTTAGGTGAGCGCACCATCACCATTGATTGCGATGTCATTCAAGCCGATGGCGGTACACGTACTGCCTCTATTACTGGCGCGTGTGTTGCACTGGCAGATGCGTTAAATAAATTGCTGGCTAATGGCACATTGAAACAAAACCCGCTGACGCGGATGATTGCGTCAATATCGGTCGGTATTTATAAAGGTGAAGCGGTACTCGATTTAGATTATCCAGAAGATTCTAGCGCCGATACCGACATGAATATTGTGATGGCCGATGACGGCGGCATGATTGAAGTGCAGGGCACTGCAGAAGGCGAACCGTTTAGCGAAGCAGAATTTATGCAAATGTTAACACTCGCAAAGAAAGGCATTAAAGAATTGAATGCCGCGCAGCTGGCTTGTTTAGCTGAGTAAGTACTTTTTTTGGCTTTGACAGGGGTCAGAGCCAATTTTTATAAGCACCAGCGCTGAATTATCGTAAAGGAATTTAGAAAAATTGACTCTGGCCCCTTAACTACCTACCCCTGCATCACCACCTTAAATAAGTAACGTTAATGTTGCGGCAATAATCGTGATGGCAAAACAAATATTCAGTCGTCTTTCTGCCTTTTCGCTCAGATTGGCACGGCGTAAGCTGACCCCGATCAATAGCCATATTGTATCGACTACTATCATAACTCCCACACATAACAACCACTTAGCAAAAATATCCGATGACGGTGCATTTGGAAAAAGCGTGTGAGAAGCATAAAGAGAAATAAAGGCGACATATGCTTTGGGGTTACTTAAACCTAGAAAAAAACCCGCCAACATTGAAGCCGGTATTTGGTCGTTCTGACTATTTGGGCCCACTCCAGCCGTTGCTATTTGGTAGGCAAGATAGAGTAAGTATATTGCGGCACCAATAGACAATAAATAGGCAAGAGAAGGGAAGCTAATAAATATGGAGAGTAAGCCAAGTCCGCTAGCCGCTGCAGCAACCGCTAAGCCCACCTGCAAACCCATGTTATATCGTATACCCTGCCTAAGGCCTTTGGCGCGCCCGACTGCCACAAGAGCGGCAATAGCCGGCCCAGGCGAACCTAACAATGCTACCGCTGATATTAAAAATAAACCCGCTGCTACCCAATCCATATTGTCACCCTCACTTGTTTAGTTGAAAGGTGAGCTTACATTCACAACCTTGCAGTAGTAAAATTAATACTTATACTGACAGACATTAATTTATTTAATGCGAGAGTGTTCATGCAAGTGCCAATTACGAATAAAAGCCGCGGTCTAACATTGCATTTATTAAGAACGTTTATTGCTATTGCCGAGACACGGCAAATAACATTAGCCGCTAATCGGCTTCATCTAACCCAATCAGCTGTTAGCCAACAAATCAAAAAAATTGAACTGCTACTTGAGGTTCAGTTACTGGATCGAAAGCCAGATGACATTGCACTAACGCATCATGGCGAGCGTCTAATACCGAGAGCGTACAAACTTCTAGCGCTAGCGGATGAACTGTTTAATGATATGCACGCACCTGATTACAGCAACGAAATACGCTTAGGTGTGCCTACCGATATTGTCGCGTCATTGTTGCCACCCGTTCTGACCCGCTTTAAAAAGAAGTATCCAGAAGTACTCATCACCTTAATCAGTGATGTTTCTCACGTGCTACGAACAGAATTAGAAGCAGGGAAAATAGACATAACAATAGTCACCGAGTCCCAAAAAGGTAACTCTGATGAGTTTTTAGTGTCTGATAGATTAGTCTGGGCTGGAATAAAAGATAGTTGTTTGAGTCAGCAGCGACCACTGTCAGTTGCCTTAGGAAATGAGACATGTGCATTTAGACATGCGACGACGAATGCGCTTAATCAGCATGGAATACCTTGGCGGGCTGTTTGCCAGATAGGCAGCTTAGAACCGGTTTTTGCCACCTTAAAGTCTGATATGGCTATAGGTGCTTTTTTATCTATGACTATCCCGGAAACACTTTGCGTACTGAAAGATTCAGGCTTACCAGAGTTGCCTTGGTTTCACCTGAACATGAAGAGAGGTACGGGCACTCAATCACCCATAGTAAATGCACTGGCGGATGATATTTTTACTGAATTATCACAACTCAGTAAAAAAGAGCTTAATTGAGGGGGCTAAAACTCGGGCTCTAACTCAAAATCATAATCAACAATCACCGCCAAGTGGCTAGAAAACTGCTGTTTTTTGTAAATCACACCATATTCGACCTGATTTTTTAATGAGGATGAAATGATTTGTAAGTCGGTTCGCCAAGCCTCGCCGCTGCCTTGCTCACCACTTGGCCACCAGCTATATTCGTCTTTGTCGGTATTACCTTGGCGAAAAGCATCAACGTAGCCGATAGGCGCTAGCTGGGACATCCATTGTTTCTCTTCGGGCAAGAAGCCAGATTGATTTTTTTGCTGTTCTGGGTTGGAAACATCTTCGTTTTTAGGGGCAACAGCCCAATTGCCGCAGAAAATAAAGTCGCGTCGCTTACGGGATATTTTGGTCAGGTGTGCTTGTAAGTCATCAAAAAACTGCGCTTTTACTTCATGTGACTCTATGTCGGTAAAGGCCGATGGCGCAAGCAATGAACCAATGCTGATCTGATCGAAGTCTATCTGTAGATAGCGCCCTTCCATATCGACACCGCTAGAAAATCCTAAGCCATAGATCAAGGCTTTTGGCACAACTCGCGAATAAATCGCTACACCGTTATATTGCTTTATACCGGAATCAAAAAAGTAGGCGTTATAGCCTTCAGGATGAAACACATCATCGTCGGTTTCATATTCGAGACAGCGCAAATCCTGCAAACAAATAATGTCTGCATCCTGTTCCGCTAACCAATCGTAGAGGCCTCGCTGTGCTGCCTGATGGAGACCATCGACACTGAGACTAATTATTCGCATAGTGTACCCTTGTTATAAGGCGCGTATAATACCGAAAATGCTGAGATTGCAAAGAATAAAACGACTTTCACCCAATAAAAATGTGGTAAAAAGTGACGTTTAACCTCTCGTTATCTCGAACGATAGCCTTATTGCTTTTATTTCTTTTTTTATTACTTACAATTTAGTCGAAAACTAGGATTTTACAATGCAACCGTACCAACAACAGTTTATTAAGCTTGCCATCCAACACGAAGCACTATGTTTTGGCGAGTTCACATTAAAGTCAGGGCGCATTAGCCCGTATTTTTTTAATGCAGGAAAATTTCAAACCGGCGCAGCTCTTGCCGCATTAGGTGAGGCATATGCCTCTGCATTGATCGAATCAGACGTTCATATCGACATGATCTTCGGCCCAGCTTACAAGGGTATTCCACTGGCTGCAATTACTGCCGGCACATTAGCGACAAAATATCAGAAAGATTACCCTTTTTGCTACAACCGAAAAGAAGCTAAAGCCCACGGAGAAGGGGGCAGCTTAGTAGGCGCACCATTAACAGGCAGGATTGCGATTATTGATGATGTGATTACCGCAGGCACCGCAGTACGTGAAGTTATCGATATTATTCATGCAGCGAGCGCCAAGCCTGCTGCAGTATTAATTGGTGTTAATCGACAAGAGCGTGGAAAAGGTTCATTATCGGCCATTCAAGAAGTTGAACAGGCTTTTGATATACCGGTCATCAGCATTGTATGTTTAGACGACATCATTGACTATATGAGACATCAAGGTGATGACAGCCGTGTTGCCGCTATGCAAAGCTACCGCGATAGTTACGGTGTTTAATCGCAAACAAGTTGAATAACTCGCGTTGGGCATCGACAAATAATAAAAGCCAGTCTAGGGTAAATTTATGATCAAGGCATCTACCATTCTTATATTAACCATCGCATACTGCGGCTTATTCGTACCGTCTATTGCATATGCTGATAACTCACTTTACCGTTACACCAACGATAGCGGTG
>JBLHVA010000016.1:0-14621 GCA_047630005.1 Candidatus Endobugula sp.
TCGGCTATCGGCATTGCGCTTGCGGATGTATCCGTTAGCCACTTCCCGTGCACTAAGGTATCAGCCGAAAACTCTCTCACTTTTTGTTGTGGGTAGCCTAAGCGCTCACAAACCCATAGCGTTGTTTTTTCAAAACCTGCAGCAATACATTCTTTGGCAATATCGTAAGGCTGGCTATTTTTATCCGTTAAAATCAATAGTGTTTTTTGTGCTTTCAATACGCGACGTATGGACACTAAAGGCCGTCCATGTAAACTGATCACCTCTACGTCTTGCAGCGATAAACCTAATTGATGGCAAGCTGCTTGAATACTCGATACGGCCGGATGAAAATATAAGGCGCTATCAGAAAAATGATTATTTACCCAACGTCCGATTCCATAATATAACGGATCACCCGATGCGAGCATGATTATCGTATAGTGTTTTGCCGTCTTTAGTTCATTTTTTAACTGGCTTTTCAATTCAGACAGCGGCGGTAACAATCGCTGTTCTGTGGTCTCGCTGAACTTGAAGGTCGCAATGGTTGCCAGCTGTCGTTTAGAACCAAATACGATATCTGCGTTTTGCAAAGCACGTTGCGCATCGATAGATAGCTGCGCATTTTGTGCAACGCCTAAACCCACCACATGTATCGTGTTATTTTGTGTTGCCCGTGCAACTGCCGGTTTAGTTGCCTGCTTAATAGTACTCTCCCACATTACAACGCAACAAGGCATTACAAGTAGCGGAAGAAACCGCGCTCCCACCCATACGCCCTAATACCGTAATACACTCAACACCCAGTGATTGATGCGCATCCCATAAGGCCTGTTTCGACTCGGCTGCACCAACAAAACCCACCGGCATACCAATAATAAGTGCAGGCCTATCTGCACCCTGCTGAATAAGTTCCAACAAACGAAACAATGCCGTCGGCGCATTACCAATGACCACCACGCTATCTTTTAAATGTGTTTGCCAGTAATTAACTGCTGCCATCGAGCGAGTTTCGCCACTATTTTTTGCTGTATTGATTGCGGAAGGATTATTAAGATAACACAATGGTTCTTGCTGAATTAAGCGTTTGGTAATACCCTGTTTCACCATTTCCACATCACAAATAATCGCCGTATTTTTTTGTAACGCCGCCATGCCTTGCAGGCAAGCGAGGGGACTAAAGCGTACTTGCTTTGCCACATCAGGTAAACCGATACTATGTACGATACGCATAACGACTTGCTGCTGCTCGCGATCAAACACATCAAGTTCAGTTTCCAGGCGTATTTTCCGAAAGCTCTCTTGTTCGATTTTTTTAGGGTCTATTTCATAATCAAATGTCATAGTTATCGCCACTCATTGCAGTTGATATTTTTTCTATATGCGCTTCAGATTTTTCAATGCTATCAAAAATAGTTTTTTTGAACATAGCGGGAATGCCTACGCCAGGGCGTGACAACATCACCACTGGAATATTTTTTTCTCTCGCGACGTTCAACTTTTCTATTGTTGAATCCCCACCGCTATTTTTACTCACGATCATATCAATATCATATTGCTGAATAGTCGTTAATTCTTGCTGGTAACTAAACGGGCCAATGGCTTTTATCCATATAATGGACGCTGGCAATATGGCCGATGGTTTTACCGCCGTGCGTAAAACCTGTTTCTGACTTGATTGCTGGTTTGAGTGTGGCTGATGCAGGCTATCTATTTGTTCTTGACTTAGCTGTCCTACCGTTAAAAAAACCGCTGCGGCGTGTTTTATTTTCTCTAACACCTCATCCCACTCGCTCACCTCATGCCAATCATCTCCTACCTTCGGCAGCCATGCGGGACGGTGGAATCGCACATAGGCAATGTTTTTTTCTTCTGCGACGCTCATCGCCGTTTGCGTTATTTTTTTTGCATAAGGGTGAGTGACATCAACAATCATGCTAATATTTTTTTCATCTACATAGTGCGCTAAACCACCCAAAGCAGAAAAACCACCTACCAAAACCTCACAAGTCATATCAGGAGTTCGCACTAAACCCGCTACACTATAGATAACTTTAACGCTTTTTTTTAATAAACGATCCGCCAAGTGCCTAGCATCAGCTGTACCCCCTAATAATAAAATAGTCATTATTCAGGCCTATCACTTACGTTATTATCTATTTTATCACCAGCAGTATCATCGCTAGCATAACCCACAAAACAGCCTTTACGATCTATCGCCCAAACCGTTAGTATTATATTGTTTGGCACCTTTTTCCGTGCAACGATTAATGCCTGTTCACACAAGGCATCACCCATGGGCATATGTTGTTGCTGGCATAACTGTAATACTTCGACGCTGGTATTTGCCTGTATTATTTTTTGTAACAGGGTTTCATCCGCACCCAATGATTGTGCTATTTCTGCCATATGCTGAAAATCAATGGCCGATACGCGGCTATTTAAATCCATATGGCCGTTGGCTAGCTTACTTATTTTTCCGATACCACCACAGAACGTTAATTTCTTAAGCGCTGCTCTTTTAACCCCTATCTTTTTACTGTGTTTTAATACTGCGCCAACAAAATCACCCATTTCAATTAAGGCCATATCAGACAATGGTGATCCTAATTTTTCGTGAAGGTTTTTTATCGCATCTTCACTAGCATTTCCTGTCGTCGCCACTAAATGATCAATGCCATTGGCGGTAGCGACATCCATACCTTGAAAAATAGAGGCTATCCATGCGGCACAAGAAAAGGGACGCACAATGCCGGTGGTGCCCAGCACAGACAATCCACCCATAATACCCAAACGAGGGTTCATGGTTTTTTGTGCAATAGCTTCACCATTCTCAATACCTACTGCAACAGAAAACCCGCCTTTGTAAGCATATTCTTGGGCAGCATCTTGCAAGTGTTCTAGCATCATTTTTCGTGGCACAGGATTAATCGCTGGTTCGCCGATGGCTAGTGCAAGTCCATCACGGGTTACAGTGCCCACACCTTTTGCAGCAGAGAAAGTTATATCTCTTTCATTTTGTAAACTAAGTTCAACAAATACAGTCGCGCCATGTGTCACATCGGGATCATCACCAGCATCTTTTATCGTCGTCGTTTTCACTCCGTGCTCTGTATCGCTCAATACAGTTGTGTAGGCTTTTATCGTTAGCTCTACAGTCTTGCCTTTCGGTAAAGTAATACTCACTTGCTTAGGTGAAAAGCCCTCTCCGCCTGCCTCTATATCTTTTTTAAAACGAGACAATAAATGATGAGCCGCTGCAACACAACACGCGGTCGCACAAGCACCTGTCGTTAAACCTGTACGTAGTGGTTGTGGCTTTTCACTGCTCTCTTTCCACATAGGTTTAGATCATACCGTGCGCAACAACAGCATACCGCCAGCCGCAATCGCACTAACGGCTAGTAAGCCACGTATCCATTGAAATGCTTTTTGGTATCGTCGATAGAAAAAGGTTTGAAAATAAGTAAAGCCAATACCAAAAGCCAGCATTGACACTATTACACCAAAAGAAAATAGTAATAGATAACTTATCGCGACAACTAGCTGCCCTGAGACTACAGCAGGAATTAATGCCAGTGCTGGCGCACTTCCGGCTAAACCATGTAACAGGCCTACCATTACAGGTTGGTGGCTAGCGATGTAATTGTCCTTATCTTGCTTGTGGTGACTCAAGTGATCATCACCAACATATAAGTGCGTATGTACAATATCTCCATGACGGTGTTGTTTGATACGAACATGCTGATAATGCAATTGACAAATAAAATAAACACCTAAAACAATGAGCAATAAAGCAACGCCTACTTCAGCAATGAATGAAAAACTTTCGGGAATACTCACGCCCAAACCAAAAAGTAATAAACCGCCACCCAGTAAAATACCACCGTGGCCTAAAGCCCAGTAAAGCGCGAAACGCAGGGTGCGTTTAAAACTCGGACGTTGAACATTAGAAACAGAGTTGAAAAGTGACACCGCCATAATATGATCAGCATCTAAAGAATGTAACAAGCCCAGACCTAAGCCTAGCAATAATAGAGGCATAACTTCTGCAGGAAGCGTAGGCAATAATTCAAACATGGGTATTTTCCTGTTTAGCAAACTCTGCGGCGGAATTTGTTGCCGTACTCTCTTCGGTATTCTCTTCGGTACTCTCTTCGGTATTCTCTTCAGCATTTCTTGTGGGGTTAGCACAAAAAAGTTGAGCAATCGCATCGGGATTTGAGATGAAAAATAAATGTAAGTAGGTGGCCGTCAATCTATCTTGACGATAAATGGCTTCTCCCGGTGCCGGATGCCGCTGTCGTTTTCCATGCGCAACCGGTGTTGGGGTATCGCTACTACGGGAGCGATGATGCGCATGGCCACACACATCACCTTCGGGTAAGGGTGCTGTTTGCATACCTTGGCAACCCCGCTTACCACGCATAGCGCCATGACCCGATAAAATATTGGCCATAGGATAAGTAACGTCATTTAAATCCGTCAGTGTTTGTAGACAATATAAAAAACCGCCGCATTCTGCCAATATCGGTTTTTTCTTTTCAAAAAATATTTGTATTTCATTCAACAAGGAAGTGTTTTTTGATAATGTCTCTGCGTGTAATTCTGGATAGCCTCCGGGCAACCATAAGGCATCAGCTTCCGGTAGCGTGGTATCTTTCAATGGTGAAAAGAAAATAATATTCGCCCCCATCGCTTTTAGTAATTCAATATTCGATGGATAGATAAAGCTAAAGGCGGCATCTTTGGCTATCGCAATGATGACGTTGTTTAAATGTTTCTTAATGACGGACTGTACCGGCGCTATCTCTACATCAGTAAACGTCACAGGCGCTAATTTTTTAAGTATATCTTGCGCACCAGCGTCTTCTAACCAATCGGCACCGGCTTCAAAACGTTGCTCTAGTTCTTCGGTAACCTCTTCTGCTTGCACCAAGCCTAAATGGCGCTCTGGCAATGCGATATCTTCTGATCGTGCGAGACTAGCCAATAAAGGCAAGGCATCCGGCAAGGCAGATTCTATTAATTCACGGTGTCGATCTGAACCGCAGTTATTCGCCAACAATCCGGCTACGGTAATATCATTGCGAAAATTAGCTAAACCTGTCGCTATAGCCGCAGCGGTTTGTGCCATGCCTTTTACGTCTATGACGATAGCTATAGGGATCGAAAAGCGGGCAGCTAAATCAGCGCTCGACGGATCGCCATCGAACATACCCATGGCACCTTCAATCAAAATAATATCGGCGCTTTGTGCGGCTAAAAACAATTGTCGCTGACACCATGCATCTCCAGCCATCCACAAGTCTAACGGTTTAACGGGATTACCGGATGCTTGCTCTAGTATTTGCGGGTCAAGATAGTCCGGCCCCGTTTTAAATACGTGGACGTTTTTACCTTGGCGCGTGAGCAATCGGGCTAACGCTGCCGTAATGGTCGTTTTCCCCTGACCCGATGCGGGAGCTGCCAAGAACAGCGCGGGGCAAGAAACCGTTAATGTATCAGTAGACATTAATATTCAATACCTATTTGTGCTTTCACACCCAAGCGAAACGCATGACGTTCATCTTGCACTACCGAAATAGTGTCTGCGATATCTTGTAGTGGCAACGCCATGGTGCGCCCAGTAATGATAACGTTTTGTTTTTTCGGGCGCTGCTGTAACGCAGCGACGACTGGCGCCACGTCTAAATAGTCGTACTTAAACATATAACTCATTTCATCAAACACCAGCATGTCATAGCTATCGTCTTGCAATAACTTTTCAGCCATTGCCCACGCTTGTTGTGCCGCTTTAATATCTTGTTGCTTATCTTGTGTTTCCCATGTAAAACCATGTCCCATCACATGCCATTCTACTTGCGGATGGTCTTTAAAGAATTTATATTCGCCAGTTTCAGACCGACCTTTAATAAATTGAATCACTGCACATTTTTTCCCGTGGCCTACTGAACGCAACATCGTGCCGAAAGCCGAACTGCTTTTGCCTTTACCATTACCTTTAAGCAAAATTAATACACCGCGCTCTTCCGTGGCTTTAGCAATTTTTGCGTCCATGACTTCTTTACGTTTTACCATTCGCTGTTTGTGTTCTTGATCAGTCATTTTATTTACTCGTGTTTTTTATCGTCGTTAGATACCGAGTCAAGATCGGCATGACAGATTTTTTGTAATATTTTAAGCTACGTTGCCAAAGGCAAGTAATGTGCTTTCAGTACATCGGCTATCTGCTTGGCCTTACCTCGTTTAACTGACGAGGATTCAATGTCTATCACGACCACCTCACCCAGCAATGTAAAATCATTCGTAACCTGTGATGTTCGGCCATCCGTCACCAAGTACGTTTTTATTTGTAGACTAGGCAAGCGGCGGATTTGTTGCTGCTGAAATTGATATGCCTGCTGAATCACCTCACGCAAGGGTGTTCCTCCCCCAGCAGGAATAGCGTCTAACCATACTTTTAGTGATTTCGGCGCGCGACGCTGTGGCAATAACACGTCTACTTTTTGATTACCAAAACCCATCACCGTTAACTGTTCTCGATCGAGGTAAATTTTTTCGGCGATAGAAACAACACTTGCCTTCGCTTGGGCGAACCATTGGTTTTGTAACGTTGATGCAGAGGTATCCAGCAGAAACAAATGCAATACTGATTGCTGGGTTTTCTTTGGATGGTAACGAAAGGTTTTTAATGGCCACTCACCCACACTGGCCAACAATGACTGAAACCAGTGTATTTTCTGACTAGCACATGCTTTTTTATTTGCGCCTGATACCATATTGGAATCTAGCTCAACGCCTGATTTTTTTGAACTTTTTTGATTTGATACACTGGCTGAACGAGCCGATTGTTTTTTCTGCGCAGGTGTTAACCCGGCTAACTTTTGGGCAAGAGCAGAATACTCTACCGATGCCGTCGCCTGCTCCATTGGCTGCATACTGCCCCAGTCACCCGCTGTCTGTGAAACTTCTTCACGTTGATTGTCAACGGATGACTGCGATGACGCTTTGCTTTCGGGCGGGCGAAAGAATGGCGATTTTTGTGAAGGCTTTTGTGAAGCGTTTTGCGAAGAACTGTCCGAGGAAGACTCTTGCGATGGTGACGGCGGCGTAGGCGGCTTATCCTTGGGCGATGACGAAAACTGACGGCGATGCGTTAACACTAACTCTTCAACCGCATTTACATCCTCTTCGTTCACGCTATCACGCTGTTGCCATGCCGCATGTGCCACGGCCGCGCGATGCCAAATAATATCAGCGCGCACGCCATCTACATTTGCTTCTGCACAGCGATGAGCAATATGTTCACGCCATTGATTTGCGCACTCAACCGCCGCTAAGCCTTGTTGCGCATGTGCAATCTTCGACGCCAGCTGTTGCTGCTGGTCTTGATATTGCTGAGTAAAGTTTTCAGGGGTTTTATCGAATTGTTCACGTAAACGAACAATCGACATGCGCTCCTCAATAGAATAATGTCGTGTTAATTCTACGGATAAACCAAAACGGTCTTGCAGCTGTGGTCGCAGCTCACCTTCATCTGGGTTCATTGTTCCCAATAAAATAAAGTTGGCTCGGTGTGAGTGACTCACACCATCGCGCTCAACAATATTTACACCGCTCGCCGAGACATCTAATAACAAATCCACTAAGTGATCGGGTAATAAATTAACTTCGTCTACATATAAAATGCCATCATCGGCTTTGGCTAACAAGCCTGCTTGAAATTCAACTTTTTTATCGTGTAATACTTGCTGTAAATTAATCGTACCGATAACACTTTCTTCACTAGCGCCTAAAGGCAAAGTAACGAACGGAGGCGTCTTTCGTGTGTTTAATTTATCTGCAGCGCTCTGAACGGGCAATATATCTGCCAAGGCGCGCGCCAAAGTAGATTTAGCCGATCCTCTAGGCCCACTCACCAAGACACCGCCAATACGCGGGTTAATCGCAGCAAGAATCAATGCCAACTTAAATAGCGGCTGACCCGCAACGGCAGTAAAAGGAAATTTCTGAGGCAATACATTGTTCATCATATTTTGCTCTAAGAGATGGATGATCAGCTGAGTAAGAATACTCTGGCGATATTAATCACGCTCACCAGCTGAAAACACGCGACGGTTCAGCATCCATCCACACAAACCTCCCAATGCTAACCACAAGAGCAAGTTGCTCAAGCCACTGTATAAAATAAAGTTTTGCTGCAACGCCATTAATTCTTGCACGACTAACGGGTCTGGGTGATCAAATGCCCCGCCGTGTAGATGAGGCACACCGACTAGATAAGGTAATACGATGGCGACTATACCTAAGCCTTTCCAGCGTGTCGGTGCAAACGCTAATAACAATAAACCAAGACCCACTCCCAGCACAGCTAACATCCACCATAATTGCCGATGCTCAATGGGTGCGGCAATCATGCCTGGAATTTCTGGCGGCATACCAATACTTGGCGCAACAAAGAATGCCATAAACCCGCCAACACCCCACAACAAACCTTTCGCGGTACTTAATTGGGTACAGCCTTGCACCTGTATCTGCGACATTAACGATAGCAATATCGCAGCAAAGCCAATGCCGGCAAAAATGTTGGCAAACACCATATAACTAGTACGCTCGGCACCATCTTCAGGCGCCCAGCCATCGTGAGAATGCTGATGATTTGACTGGCTTTGAGAGTGACTTTGAGAGTGACCCTGAGAGTGACCGTGATCATCATGATGGCCTTCACTTGCTGTCGCTTCTATCTTGGGCTCTATTGTGTGAGTCTCTTCTGTTGTTTGTACGGCGGGAGAAGAGGAATCTTTCACTACTTCATAGGCCTCGGCGGCAAAAATAATAGGGTTTACCGTCAATATTTGCACTAGGCTCAGTAACAAACCGGCAACTACACCAGCAAAAATAGCATTAATAATAATTCGACGAAATAACATGAAAACCTCTGCTCCATTCTACACATCTACAATTTCTGCCATATATGACATAGTAAGAATATAAAATGTAAATTGATGTCGCTTTGACTTTACGCGTATGCAACCGCTATCTGCGATAAGCTCTACCGCAATATCTACAGGACAGCGCTACAAACAAAATAAAAAATTAACTTTATGGTCAAACATCATCAGCATGCCATCTGCATAGCAGACAGATAACTTATGTTTAACTAAAAAAAATTAATGACAAGGGAAAGCCAATGCGTGTCGCGTATCGTGCGCCGCATTATGAGCAGCTGCCGTCGGCAAAAAACCCACTGCAAAAATAATTATCGCACCAAATAATAATGCGCTAGCCGTTTGCAAATAAGTGGGCTGGGTATTGGATGTAGTCTGCTTGGTATCGCAAGCGACTAAATGAGATGAGGTTTGTAAATTCATATATGTTCTGCCTTATGCATGCACCCACCGTGCATATGAAGTGAAAAAACAGGCCGGTATTCGGGCTAGAAAAGAACAAGATAGTGTTATATGCCATATGTTGCAGAAACCACTATCAACGCAAGGCTTACACCTTCCCAAGCGAATAACGCTCAGTGGCTTAGGCTGATAACAACCTAGTAAGCTTCTCTTCGACCGATGCGGGGGCAGCGACGGATTAGATAAACATCATTACCGTACTTCCCGATTATCTCTATTCTATGACCACCACCACTTAAGGATGGTTTTCGCAGATATCAAGCACCTGAATCGTTGAGCCAAATTATATCAGCTAATCACCCAAGGGGCATATTATTATTACTTATGTGTTTCGCAATACACTCTAGCAGAACAAGAACAGCTAATTACGCTAGGGAAAGGCAATACAAGCTAGTGTCCACCGCTCCTGTAGAATGATATACATTTGCGCAATAGCCGTATTTCTGCAGCGCTACGTTTAACTCACCACGATAGAGGCTTTGACGAAAAGAGGGGTAATCCAGCGAATAAGATACATCAAAAGCACACACTAACTCATGCAATGCAGGCAAAGTAAACACAAAATCAGCATCATGAAAACACGCCCCCTTCGGATGCCGGAATGAAGCAAGCAAGGCAACCGCATGGGGTTCCCTATTGGCAATTGCCAACAAAAACACCAGTACGGTTTTAGGCATAAGCGAATACACTATTAATTCCTATCAACATAGCCGCTATCAATTCCTATGAACAAAGCTACTACACACAAGCGAGAGTCAACAAGCCCACTAGCGTGACTTTTTACACGCTGGCGTGCCCGGCAACTCTAGCTTGATCGCTTTTTCTTCGTCGATAATATGCTGAGGAAACTGTCGCATAAAACAACAGCAGATATTTTCGTTAATCATCGTACGCGGGCCATTAGGGTGACCGATATGCTTATACGGCGCATGGCTATGTCCGTGAGAATGGCCGTGTGAATGATCATGGGAATGGTCACTGGAATGAGAGTCGCCACTGGCGCTCTCATTAGCCTTATCGTCATGTGAGTTCGAATGATCGTGAGTATGCTCAACTTCAGGCTGAAATTCGGCATGATGGTGATGCACATCCACTTCACCACGCGCCAAGCGCTGGGTAAAGTCTTCCATCAAACTAAGCTGCCCATTCTGTGCTGATGCGCCGCCAACATTCCCACTAATAGTTTCATTAATACGCTCCATAAACGTATTAATCACGTGCGATTGATCACGCAAATAATTTGCTCGAGTAAAAGTTACGCCTGGGTTTTCGCTAGCGACTTTATCTACATACCCCATAATGCGGTCAATTAAACGCCCACCGAATAAGAAATACGGCGCAACAACGATTTTTTTATAACCTAGCTTCAATGCCATCTCTAAACCGCGACCTACCGAAGGATAGGTCACTCCAGAGTAAACCGTCTCGGCCCAACCAAAACCTAAGTTCTCGCATACAATACGTGTCAACTTAGCGACTTCAGCATTCGCTGACGTTACAGATGTGCCGCGTCCAACCACGACCAGCATGGTGTCATATAGCTCACCTACTTCTGGCGTTTTATCACTCTCATAACCCAAGGCATTTAGAATGCGTATTTGAAATGCATTAATCATTTCATCATGCAGGCCTAGCTCACGCCCATACTCAATCTCTAAACCATCATGCTTTTGTTGATAAGATGTCAGCACCGATGGGATATCGTTTTGCGCATGTGTCGCCGCAAATAACATTCCCGGCACTGCATAGATTTTTTTAACGCCCTGCGCTACCAAGCGATCTAAGGCCATATGAATATTCGGTGCAGAATATTCTAAAAAACCGTACTCTACCTTTAACGTCGGCACTCGCGCCCGCAAGCCCGAGGCCAACAAACTAAACTCTTCTTCAGATATTTTCGCACGACTGCCGTGCCCACAAATTAAAATGCCCGCATCACTAGGGAGATCGTTGATATTCATATAAATTTCATCTGTTGGATTTTAAGTATACTGTTTATAGAATGAAGAACAGCTCGCCATTAGACGTGATTATATCTGAGACACGGAATGGATTATAGCGGGGAAGTGAGGCTAGGCAATTTAAAAGCGGTCAGCCCTGATTTAATCTATGGCAACCCCCTCGATACCTACCACGCCAAACAACAGACTCAGTAACACATCGCGGACAGGCAACTAGCAACAATAACTTACTCGTTAATCAACTGCCTAAAGGCTGTCGCTTCTAAGCGATGCTTATTCAAAAGCTTATAAAATTCAGAACGATTACGACCCGCGAGTTTTGCCACATGGGTGATATTACCTCCCGTTTGCTGCAATAAATCTACAAGGTAATCGTATTCAAACTCATTCCTTGCTTGCGCAAACGGGGTGATTTTTTCTCCTACATTATGTTGTAGTGCACGCTGCACAAAACTATTCGCAATCAATGGGGCTCTGCATAACACAGCGCATTGTTCAACCACATTACGTAGCTGCCTTACGTTTCCAGAACATGAAGCAGACATTAATGTACGCATCGCTTCAGGAGTAAAACGGCTTTTACTTTCAGTTTCAGTTTCAGCACCAAGACCTGATTGACTACTGTGCCGCCTAGAATGAAAACTGTCTTGTAAAAAATGATGCGCCAACAAAGGAACATCATCACGGCGTTCACGCAGTGGTGGAATTGCCAAGCGGACAACATGTAAGCGATAATAAAGATCCTCGCGAAAACGCCCCATGCACGGTTGTCGGGTTATCAATACGGCCTTTAAAAATAAAAGGCTGTGCGCCGGTACTGGCATGTAAACCCAGTCTAGTCGCCGCAGGGTTAATTTTACCGTGAGCCATCACGGTAGCACCTACCCGAGCACTAACGGGTGCATCTGTGCCCTTTTTCGTTAATCTTTGCGTTTGAGCGGCACGCACATTCGTTGGCATCTGGCCACGAATCGACCGTTTGGGTGTTTCTGCTGACATTGCTTATCCTTGTAATGAGGACTAAAAATCTCAACCACCATGACCCAGCTTATACTGTTATTTTTTCAATGCATTTGAATGGCGGGATCGAACACTAGGGACAAGCAATATTGATGCTAAGTGCGCAAGCCAGTCAATACAGGTGATCTTAGGGCTAATGCTAAAAAAATCTTCTACATATCGCCTTTTTAAGCTGATTATCGGGTAAAAATGTACCCGACTAATATAAAGCTTACTACTTACCTGAGAGCTTACTCACGCTTCTATCCTAACAATAGACCCTATTATTTTTATGGGTATCCAAGCGTTTAGGGCAAAACACTTTGATCATGCATGTTACCCTCGTTTGCTCATTCTATAACAAACTGAGGAAATGATGACTGAACTCGATAATTCAGACTATGAGATAGGCCAAGACAATATCAGGCCTTTTGGATTGGATATGCATAATCCAGTATTTTTAATCTCCGGATTAACCATCGTACTATTTGTACTTTACACCTTACTCTTTCAGCAACAAGCGGTTGAATTCTTTGGTTGGCTAAGACCAGCAATCACTAGCACCTTTGATTGGGTTTTTCTTTCTGCAGCCAATGTATTCGTTCTTTTTTCACTAGCGTTAATATTTTTACCTGTGGGAAAAATTCGCTTGGGCGGACAAGATGCGACGCCGGACTTCTCCTATCTGGGTTGGTTCGCGATGCTATTTGCAGCAGGCATGGGCATTGGCCTGATGTTTTTTGGAGTATCAGAACCCTTATCTCACTTTGCCTCTTCTATGGGCGGAACGTCGATAAGCGAAGCTGGAATAAGAACTGACTGGGCGCCACTGGGTGCTGCGGTAGGTGATGCAGGTGCCGCGCGTGATCTCGCAATGGCTGCGACTATTTTTCATTGGGGTCTGCACCCTTGGGCTATTTATGCAGTTGTAGGTTTATCGTTAGCCTTTTTTACCTACAACCATAATTTACCACTCACATTACGATCGGCGTTTTACCCTATTTTGGGCGATAGAGTCTGGGGCTGGTGGGGACACCTCATTGACATTTTAGCGGTCTTCGCAACGATATTTGGTTTGGCTACGTCTCTAGGTTTTGGCACCACGCAAGCATTGGGAGGACTTAACTTTCTCTACGGCTGGGGAACAGGCGGAACTGCCGTCGTGGTGTTGATTACCATTATCTCATCCATTGCCTTGGCTTCGGTACTGCGTGGATTAGATGGCGGGGTAAAAATCCTATCTCAACTCAATATGGTGTTAGCACTATTATTGATGCTATTTATTATTGCCTTCGGCCCGACCTTAGAGATATTTACCAGCGCGCTTAGTGGTGCCGGTGCTTACCTGACAGAACTCATTCCGTTATCCATGCCTTTTGGTCGTGAAGACACTAACTTCTCACAGGGTTGGACAGCATTTTATTGGGCTTGGTGGATTTCTTGGTCACCTTTTGTGGGTATGTTTATCGCTCGCGTTTCTCGCGGTCGTACCGTACGTGAGTTCGTGATTAGCGTTATATTAATACCGACCACATTAACCATTATCTGGATGTCGGCTTTTGGTGGCACCGCTATTAGCCAAGTGATTGCCGATGCAGCTGCCCCGGTTGCTCTTGCAGCACAAGAGTTAAAACTGTTTCAAATGGTTGAAAGCTTTCCGTTATCGGGCGTTTTATCACTGATTGGTATTGTACTGGTATTAGTGTTCTTTATTACCTCATCGGATTCTGGCTCGTTGGTCGTTGATACGATTACCGCTGGCGGTAAAACCAACGCACCCAAATCACAACGTGTTTTTTGGTGTTCGTTTGAAGGAATTGTGGCGGCGGTATTGTTATTAGTTGGCGGCGCCGAATCATTAGGCGCACTGCAAGCAATGACGGTATCAACCGGTCTACCTTTTACCATTGTGTTATTGATTATGTGTTACAGCACGTGGATTGGCTTGAGTAAAGAAGCTAAGAAACTGTAAGCTTTCATTATAAGCTTTTTAATTTCATCATGGCCGAAGCACCATTAAGCTTCGGCCATGAATTAAACCGCCCTTAAAACCCTCTAAAAAAATTCCCCCATCTATACAATCATCGCCAGTAATTCTGTATTGGCGTCGGGCTTAGTTTGGTGATTAATATAGTTCGATAATATTTTATATCGTCACCACTAATATCAATTCTAAATAATGCTTCTGCGTAAATCCTGCTCCCCAAAACGCTTGCAGGTCAGCTTCGGGTGTCCAGCTCTTGCTGATTACGATGGCGGTAACGGTAAC
>JBLHVA010000017.1:0-14525 GCA_047630005.1 Candidatus Endobugula sp.
GCTGTCCGATGACGAGGTCTTACTACCATGATGCGGCACTAGCATAATATCAATATTTTCTGGCAAGTCAGCTATTCCAAGCAACCCATACTCAGCCTCTTTTTCGATATCCCCCGTTAATAAAATATTCTCACCTTCGTAGGAGATCAATAAGACACAGGACACGTTATTGCCCTTACTTTTACTGCCTTCCTGGCGACTCCTTGTTAAATAGCTATGCGATGGCCACAGCACGCTAAAGGTCACATCATCCCATTGCCATTGCTGCCCTTGATAGCACTGTTGAGCTGAAATATCTCCGGTTGGACTGAGTGATGTAGGTTCGCCTGACAGAATCTCCCCATCTATATTTACGTTATTAAGTAGACCAGACAAGCCGCCGGCATGATCGGAATCAGCATGGCTGACTATTACCTTGTTTATAGTCGAGCCGCCTATTGAGCGTAAATAAGGCGCTATAATATGCTCGCCCGCATTAAACCGCCCACTAAACCGACGACCGGTATCATAGATAAGGCGGTGATCTTTCGTTTCAATGACCACGGCTGTTCCCTGCCCGACATCTAAAAATGTTGCTCTCAATACTGCTGGGCTTTTACTGGGCAAACAAACCGGAAGCAACAGTAGTAAACCACAGTACCGATACGGGAGACCTTTTGGCGATAGAATATAAGTAATGCCTACAAAGCCAAAAAGAATGGCGATGATCGTGGGCTGCTGAACCGAGGGGTACCAAAACTCACCTACTATTTGGTCTGTGTAGCGTAATCCATCCATTAAATAAGTAACGAGTAGGCTGATTACATAAAACACCCATTCTAAAAAGCCCTGCAAAATGGCACCATTAAATATAGTCGCCCACAACACCTGTAGGCAAAGCAACGCCAGCAATAAAAAAATCAGTGGAACAACTAATAAAGACACCCACGGAATAGCAAACAAGTTAACCAACGGTGCACTTATACTCCCGCCTTGCAACCAAAATAAACTCGGTAAGAGTAAACCTAAGGTTAATAACCACTGAGCCTTTACCCCCTGAACACTCTGCCGATACAACCACGGCATTATGGAAGGCTGATAACCTAGAAACCCATATAGCAATACTGCCACGGCTAAAAATGATAACCAAAAACCCGTATTTTGAACGGCCAAGGGATCAATAATAGCAACGCCCGATAACGCGATAGACAGTAAAAGCCAAGCAGAAACGCGGTATCCGAGCAGCACACAGCACTGATAAACCAACACCATAATCAATGCCCGCTGTGTTGGTAAACTCATACCCGCCAGCAAGCTGTATATAAGCGATAGCGCAATAGAAAAAATGGCAGGCAATACTCGTAAGCCGATACTAAACGGTCTAAAAATACCGATAAGTCTCATCAAGCTACGGCCTATAAACGCCCCGATAACCGCCGCCAATCCAATATGCAGCCCCGAAATAGCCAACAAATGCACCGTGCCGGTGTTTTTAAATACCTCCCATTGCTTATTATCGATTGCTTGACTGTCGCCCACCGCTAACGCTGTTATCACACCCACCGTTTTGGAGCCCTCCGCCAAAGAAGATAAACGCTCTTTAATATGCCATCGAATACAATCAACCATCACCGCTGCGCAATTGTCGCCCACCAGCTTTTGCGTGATCGCGTTATGAGCATTAGCACTCACCACGTAACCTGTCGCAGCAATATGACGACGTAATAAATAGGCCTGATAGTCTATCCCTGCGGGATTAACAAAACCCCTAGGGCGACGCAGCTTTACCGTTAATCGCCACTGCTGTCCTGTCGCAATATCAATAACCAGCGGTGATGTATTGTTATGTCGATAAATCGAAAGCTGTAAGGTTTTTCCAATCAGATGCTCTTTTGAAGGTAAATCTTGTCCTACCACCGCATCCACAGAGAGAAGAAAACGTTGTCGTCGCTGATCTTTCATTGGCAAGCCGCTGACCGTACCAATAACCGTTATTGGTATAGCGGCCAATTCTGGCGGCAGCTGTTGATCTACCAAGCTATAGCCCTGATAAAACCCAGTAATTAAACCCAATAAGATGCTAGCAATAAGAAAATAGCGCCAATAAATACTGCCTATAGTAAGCAATAGTAAAAGCCATAACGTAATGAATGGAGGTAAAAAAGGAGAGTAGCTAGTCGCAAATACAGCGATAGAAAAAGCTAAAAAATAATGCATACTTTCTTCCTTGAAAGCGATAATAAAGAACTATAGTGAAACCAGTAGTACAAACCAGTAGTACAAACCAGTAGTACAAAATAATAATACCAGACCGTGCTACAAAACAGTCAAACGATCATAGCACCAGAAAAAACCGAATCCTAGCGATACCCGAAGTCTAAAGGTATATAATCGCGGTCTATATTAACATTCCCGTACGACCGCATACGACAAACAACAGGCTGTACTATGCTGCATATTAGCCCAATCCCCGCACTCTCGGATAACTACTTTTGGTTGTTGACAGAGCATCCTCTTTTGTCGCCAACATCATTACAGCCAGTGCCTGCACCTCAAACTGCCTACATTATCGATCCCGGCGATGGCGAAGCGGTTTTGCAGGTACTCCAACGGTATAATTTAACCTTAGTGGGTATATTCATCACCCATCGTCATTATGATCATGTAGATGGCATTCGTTTTTTAGTAGAAGAATACAGCACAGCGCACGCGCCTATACCCGTGTATGGCCCAACAACCGAGGCCATTCCACAAATTACTCACCCCGTTTTCGAAGGCGATACCATCACCTTATTTGAAAAACATGCGCTAACGGTAATGGAAACGCCCGGACACACAGAAGAACATCTTGTTTATTACTCAGAGACAGCGAACAACACACCCATTTTATTTTGTGGCGACACCTTATTTGCTGCAGGTTGCGGGCGACTAATGGGAGGGAATGCCGAACAGCTGCATCAAAGCTTACAGCGGCTAGCCGCTCTGCCGGACAACACACAAGTACACTGTGCACATGAATACACGTTAGCTAACTTGCATTTTGCCCAAGCAGTAGAACCTAACAACAGCATTCTCGACCAACGTATAGCAGATACGATAAAAGACAGAGAAAACGATAAACCCACCGTACCTTTCGAGTTACTGCAAGAAAAGCAGAGCAATCCATTTTTGCGCGTAAGTGAATCAACCGTACAAGCAGCCGTAAAACAACACTGGGACAAAAACCACGTTCTTTCAGAAGTCGACACATTTACCCTGCTACGCCGCTGGAAAGACAACTTCTGACCCACCCCCCTTAAAGGCAATGTAGTTTTCTCAATACTCTTATTACTGGTATTGCTTGTGGTATGCGCAGGGCTTGATTAGACTAAGGAACTTAATCCCTTAATAAACATAATGTATACAGTTACCTATTCTATGCGACTTTTTTATCAGCTATTTTCTATTTTATCGTCGGTTTCACTGCCTACGCACTTCACTGTTTCTCGTATACATCGCACACAACGTTATGGCGCTATTGTTATAGCTTGCCTATTGCTTAGCGCATGTGATGGTACGCTTCCTGTCAAACAGGTGGAGAGTGGTGATCTAGACAGCTCTACCGCTTCTGAAGGACAAGATTATAGTAATAACGATAAACGCATTATCAGCACAAACGAAAATAAAGAAGCGCCTGATGACTTATGGTCACATATTCGCCAAGGCTACCAACTGACTAACGATATCCCCTCTATTGGTGAAAAACGTATCGATGGTTTAATCAATCGCTATCGCAAACATCCGAAAGATATTTATCACCAAACAGAACAAGCGAGTTTATACCTCCACCATATTGTGACTGAATTAGAAAAAAACAATATGCCCAGCGAGCTCGCCTTACTACCCTTTGTCGAAAGCCGTTTTGATCCTTTCGCTTATTCTTCTGGAAGAGCATCAGGGCTTTGGCAATTTATACCTGTTACAGGCAACCGATTTAACATGACACAAACATGGTGGCATGATGAGCGCCGTGACGTTATTAAATCTACACAAGCCGCTATTGATTACTTCAACTATTTACATCGATATTTTGATAATGACTGGCTGCTCGCCATCGCTGCCTATAATGCAGGTGAGGGAACGGTAAGACGGGCAATAAAACGCAATAAAAAAGCCGGTAAAGCAACTGATTACTGGTCTTTACCGTTACCTAAACAAACACAATTTTACTTACCCAAACTTTTTGCGTGGGCACGTATCGTCAATACGCCTAAAAATTATGCGTTAGCATTAGCTCCTATTGCAAACACGCCGGTATTTACGGCCGTCGATGTTCAATCACAAATTGACTTAGCTACTTTTTCTGAAATAAGCGAAATGGATATTAAAAAGGTGTACGCACTTAATCCAGCCTATAACCGTTGGGCTACTGATCCTCAGGCGCCTCATAAACTGTTAGTGCCTATAGAAAAAGCAGATAGCATTGTTGCGTCGTTACAAACTTACCCTGTAGAAAATAGGATGCAGTGGCAACGTTACACGGTCAAACCTAACGATGCGTTGAGCCTTATCGCTAAACGCTTTAACACTGATACCCGCAGCATAAAAAAAGCGAATAAATTAAGCAGTTCTCGTATTCGAATCGGCCAAACCTTAGTGATTCCTAAGTCATCAAAACAGGCTCCCTTCTATCAGAAAAGTGCGAAGCAACGCTTGGCTTTTAGGCAAAACAAGAGCAAAAAAGAGAACAAAACCAAAATAGAACATATTACCCAATCAGGCGATACGTTGTGGAGTATTGCTAAAACCCATCAGGTAAAAACATCAGCCATTGCCTACTGGAATAATATGTCAGAAAGAGATGTGTTAAAAAACCAGCAAACATTGGTGATCTGGCAAGACAACGCCACGCTGACAAAATTAGCGATTCATAGTCCAGCTAATGACGCTGCAGAAAAAAGAAAAGTACATTACACCGTAAAATCTGGTGACAATCTTTCTTTTATCGCTCAACGCTTTAGCGTTTCCACAAAAGACATTCGTAAGTGGAATGATAAAACACTCAAAAAATATCTTAAACCGGGGCAAGTACTACAGCTCTTTGTAACAGTAGCCAATAGAACACTATAACAAGCGTTTACTTGGCAGCCATCTCAAAAGCATCTGTCAGAATATCGCTAAGCGCGGCGCCTTGAAAAAAGCACGCGCGTTGTAGCGTTTTCACCATTGCCGGAGAGCCGCACAAAAATATTTTGTATCCGTTCATCGCTACATGCTCTTTCTTAACAACATCAACAACATCGCCTTCCAACTGCCCTTTTTCTGCATGCTGTTTAACCACAGTATGTATAACAATGTTTTCGAATTGACGTGCCAAACACTGTAACTCTTGCTGGTAATATAAATTTTTAGGCTCCCTCGCCGCCACATACAAATGAATCGCTTTTGTATGTTGGCGATACAGCGCTTCCTGTAAAACACCATATAAAGGAGCTAAGCCGGTACCTGTCGCCACTAATAATAACGGGCTGCTCTGATAGCTATCGGTGTAGAAGCAATCACCCATAGGCTGCGAAACTTGTATGGAGCCACCGATAGACAGATCATTACATAACCACCGACTAACCTCACCCAACGCATGGCGCTTAACATGCAACTCCATCACTTTCTTATCATCACAACGGTTAGCAATAGAATAAGGCCGTGCCGTGTGTTCATCAAACCAAACGTTAATATACTGGCCAGCAAACCATGTGAAATCGACTTCAATAAATAGCGCCACAATCATAGTGCTGGGCTGGATGTTTTCTACGTCACCCGTTTCACCACCATTTAGATCACCCCTTATAACAAGAGTCTCATTGAGTATTTTTTTATCTACCACACGAGCGGTTATTAGATCGGAGCGCTGCTTGGCATTTACCAGCAAATCATTTTTTGGATAACAACTACACGACAAAAAATACCCCTGCATGATTTGCTGATCACGTAAGCCTGCTTGCGACTCACTAGGCACAGCATCTTTTGTTTGCAGCAGACAACTCTGACAAACACCCGAGCGACAACTAAAGGGAATGCGAAAGCCTTCAGCTTCCAAGCTCTCTAGCACCGAAACACCTTGCTGACTTACCACATCAACACCTTCATATGTAATAACTGACATCTTTTACCTTTTACGGCTATTGTTTGGCACTTAGTCTACAAATCGCTTTCTATTAGCTTGATATGTTGAGGTAAACAAACGGTATGTAAATCATATTTTTCTACAATAGTCTTTCTTGCTTGTAGCCCCAATGATCGACACAGATCAGGTGTATTCAACAAATAATTGGCTTTATTAACCAAATCTTCTTTGGAAAAGTAATCAAACAACACACCATTTTTATTATCATCAATCACTTCCTTAACTGGCTCTGTACCAGACGCTAAAATAGGTGCCTCACAGGCCATCGCCTCCATCATCGACCAAGACAGCACAAAGGGGCTGGTCATATAAATGTGTAAACTGGTGATAGAAAACAAGTTAAGTAAAGTGGCATAAGGTATTTTACCTACGAACAAAACACGCTCCAAATCTAATTGGCTACCCACTTCTCCGAGCATAACCTCTCGCCAACTTTTCCCAGAGGCATGTGAACCAGAGTAACTTTTTTCATCCCCGCCAACAATCACAAAGTAGGCATTAGGTCTACTTTTTTGTAACTCAGGCAATGCTTCCATATAACGATGGAAGCCTCTTGAAGGCTCTAAATTTCTAACTGAATAACTAACGATTTCCTCGTCTTTCGACAAACTTATGTTTCTATTATCAATGGTTGTCAGCTCAATTCCCGTCGCTAGTGAAGGTTTCACTTTCGTCGTATCCACACCATCATGAACAACATGTATATTTTGCTGATTCACCTTAGGAAATGTGCTTAACTGCCATTGTGTAGGTGAGACACCTATATCTGCTACATCCAGTGCAATAAGGCTCGCTGTATTTGACATACGATAATGAATTTTCTGATTCAAGGACGATGACAGCATCGGATCAAAGTCAATATTGTTTTTGGTGGTACTAAAATAATATTCAAAAAAACAAATCAACTTTGATTCTGGGAAAATCTCTTTAAGATACATCGCTTCCCCCCATCCTGGGTGAACCAAAATAACATCAGGCGACAAACCATTTGCCTTCTGCCTTGATAAGACTTTCTCTAAGGCATCTGCTCTATCCACATATCGAGCAAAATCTTTTACCCGAGAACTCACATCATTATTTTTTACAGGCGGCAGATCGTAACCTAATATAGTAATGTTTTTTGGTATTAACGCGAACTGTCGTTTAACACATGACCGTTCGCCTATAGCAAATACATCCCAACTAGAATCCTCCGCATAGTGACGAGCCAAATAACGGTATTGACCAGGGAAATTTTGATGTACAAATAAAATTTGTTTTTTTCTACTCACGAAAAACCTATAAACATGGGATTTTTTTATTTTAAATCTACAATAAAATTCATTCAAAGAGGGGTGCGTTATATTTCAAGTATAAGCTTATAGTAAAACAACGTATCAGTCATTTTTTATGGCTAAAAAGAATAGTAACGTAAACACTGCTGTCCCGTTAACTTTATGAGAATTGGCGATATGACATACCGACGACGACCAGACAATACCGGATCGAGCCCGGCATGACGAATACGATGAGCAAGAGACATGAAAATAAAAGCAAGACTTCATCATTCCGGAAAGCGTTTTTTACTTATCCGGAATCCAATGATTTCAAGCTCTTATTGGATACTGGGTAACGGATCAATCTCGGCATGACGATATAAAGTTAACGAGACAGCAGTGTAACGTAAACTAAAAAATTGATGTTTGATAAGACGGTTTCTAACAGGTTTTTATTGTGCAAGCTTTTTCATTAACGAGACTTCGCTAAAGGAGAGTCCGCTTTGTTTGACGATTTCGGGGATGTCTACGCCTTGGGAGAGTAGTTGGCGTGATGTTTCGTAGGCTTCATCGCTGGGGAGTTGATCTCTTTGCAGAAAGTCGTTATTGACTAGCGATAAATTACTGCTGTTGTCGTTTTTTTTCTGTGTATGCTGTGCAAACTTGGTTTGTTTGGCAAATACGTTCGAAACATGTATATCTTCTTGTTCAGGAACATCAACCGGCTGTGTTTTTTGGTTTTTATATTGCTCATTATCCAGAGAGCTTTTACTGGGTTTTTGATTGATTGTAGGTTGGTCTTTTGTTTCTTGATATTTGGCCTGAAGTTGTTTTTCTAAATGAATTAACTTTTGTCCCATTCCAATGGTGGTGCTGTTCGCCACCATCAAGTCTTTTTGTAGTTTTTCTAATTGCGTCGCGAGCTTTTTTGATTTTCTCTGATTGATTAATAGGACGATAAAACCCAGCGCACCTGCGATAAAAATACCCACATAAAATAACGGTATCTCAGTATGATTTATCCACTGGGATACCGATACTATTGGATCAATACTATTATTGGTTATTGCCATAGTTATACGTCGTCCATTTCCGCCCATTCAGAGTCTGTCAATAATTTGTCTAATTCGATAAGAATAAGTAATTCCTCATTCTTATGGCAAACACCTTGGATAAATTTAGCGCTTTCATCATTACCTACATTAGGTGCGTTTTCGATTTCTGATTGGCGTAGATAGACTACTTCGGCCACGCTATCCACTAATATGCCTATTACATGGCTGTCAGCTTCGATAATCACGATACGGGTATTTTCTGTAAGTTCGCCAGATGTTAGGCCAAAGCGGTGTCGTGTGTCGATAACCGTGACTACGTTACCGCGCAGGTTAATAATACCTAACACATAAGGTGGCGCACCAGGTACGGGGGCAATATCGGAATGCCGTAGTACTTCTTGTACTTGCATTACATTAATGCCGTAGGTTTCACCTGCAAGGCGAAACGTTACCCACTGAAGAACCGGATCATCACTCGTTTTTGTTTGTGCGGTGTTGCTCACCATGTATTTATCCTCTATTAATACTATCTCTATTGACTATAGTTAACCCTGCTCACCTTGCCAGTTATTTTGCAAAATAAAGTTCATTTTTGTGCTGTTTATGTGTCGATTGTTTTGCTGTTTTTATCTTGTGTCTGTAATAAATTAGCCAGATAAGGAATATCTATGAGGGCACACATATGATCCTTTACCATTCCAGCCATCCACGGGCGAGAAGCGCGCTTTACTCTCCAGCGAACGTCGTCTGGGTTCACCAAAACAGGTTGATGGATTTTATCCACAGCCAAACCCCAACCCGATCCATTAATAGCGACACTGTATTTACACTGACTAGGCTGATCTTTGTCGTAACGCTCCGGCATAACAAACTGTGCGGTATTAATCACACTGACGTTACCTGCGATAGTTTTTTGCAAGCCCATAAACCATTTTGCTTGACCAAATAATGGGGTTAAATCACCCTTTAAAGGATAGATGGCGTCTAAGGCTTCTAATGGCATGGCAAGCTGCACACCATTTACATCAATGAGTAATACGTCAAATGGCGTTTCTGCCCATGCAGGGCGGCCATTTGCTAGCCATTCATACCCTAGTGGTTGCCAACGATGAGGGCTGGCACTAATCATGTCGATGGGTGCCGCTACATCCGATTCAATATCAATTGTTGTCTCAGCAGGCTTACTCACTTCGACGGTGGTCACGTCAACAGTGACGACAGGCACATCTATGCTCTCTGTCTTCGCCTCTGTTTCGGTTTTTGTTATTATCACCGGTTGAACGGTATCAACTGGGGGTATGATTTCTAGCGCATTATCTGGCTGGATGAGTTGCTGCTCACCGGTAAGTGTTAGTGTATTGAGTAAGCGTTCTAATTTCTCTTTTTCTCTTTGACGTAAGTCCACGGTAGGTAACGATTGGGAAGATGGGGCCGCCAAGGCTGGTTTTACTGCCGCTGCAGGTATAAGTGCTGCTGATGTCGTTACTGACAAGGCAGAAGGCTGGACTGGGAGCTTTTGCTTATCGTGTAACTCACTATTATCAGGCCTATCTGGCTGTGTTAACACGGTATCTTTTTTTACAATACTTTTTTGTATTGTCTTTTTTTCACTAGGCTTGCTAGGTGTAGATACCGGTGCCGACTGAGAGGCAGTATTTTCTTCTAAAGAACTGTTTTCTGAAGAATTGTTTTCTGAAAAATTAGGGTCTTTCTCATCTAACTCGGTTAGCAACTCATCGAAATAATACGCGAGCTGCTGTTGTGGCTTTTTACGAGAAATCATCGAGCGACCTGCGTGCTACGAGACGGAGGATTAAATTTCCCCCAACTTAAGGGTTTTTCCTGTTTTTCATCCTCTAACAGCCAATGATACAAACTACTGTAAGCCACTAAACCACTGCTTTTTGGATCATAGATATTGGGCGGTACGCCTGCTCTACTCGCATCACGTAAACGTGTATCGATAGGCACCTTACTCGGCCATGTATCCATACCATGCTGATGGCGTATTTTTCTTAATGCTAGAACCGATGATTGGGTTCTACGATCGAACATGGTGGGAACAATCACATAACGTAACGCCCGATGTTGCGACTGATCCAACATACGTAATGTATGTAGCATACGATCTAGACCTTTTAACGCAAGATGTTCTGTTTGTACGGGGATAATCAAGCGATCACACGCGGCCAGTGCGTTAATTAATAATACGCCTAGCACGGGTGGTGAATCGATAATCACTAAGTCGAACTCATCTCTCACCTGCTTTACTGTATGACTAATCACTAAACCTAGCCCCCCTTTGCCTACGGCTAAACGCTCTAAAGTGGCTAAGGCCGTTGATGCAGGTAATAAAGTGATATTATCAAAGCCTGTAGGTAACAACAATTGCACAATACTTTCTAAACATACGACAGACTTATCTTGGAATAGAGTGAATACACTAATGGGCACATGATCGGGGTCACCGCCAAAATAACACGTTAACGAGCCCTGCGGGTCTAGGTCGATAAGTAAGACACGCTTACCCTGCTCTGCGGCTATACCCGCTAAGGTAACGGATGTGGTCGTTTTACCAACGCCACCTTTTTGATTTGCTACTGTCCAGACTTGCACGGTGCTAACCTCTTTCAACAGATTTTGTTGATATAATCCCAAACCATTACCGTCATTTTTTAGTCGGTAATGCAATTTTTACTATTTGTTATTAACATTCAGCAATTTTCATGCCCTTTTTTCATACCTTGGCTTAACTAGTCTGAGTTAAGACCCCGGATCATTAGTAAATAACAAGTCGCCACTTTCAAGAATAATGGGCTTTATACTCTCTGGTGAGGTTTGTTTAAGCAATATTTCATTTGGAGTGACTTCATTTATGGAGGAGATAAGGCCTTGCCCCTCTTCAACATTACTCGCTGTCTTTACAGATCCTTGCCCAGCGCTCACTTCAACGCGATTATCTACTTGTTTATTGCTTGTGACACTATTAATTTCAGAACTATTTAGTGTTGGCCTACTCTCTTGAAATTTACCAATCATTAATGCCACTCGACGATTTTTTGCGCGGCCGGCTTCGCTGCTGTTATCTGCTATAGGCTGAAACTCCCCATAACCCACTGCTGACAACTGTTTTGGTGACACACCATTGACCGCTAACAGCTCCACAATAGCGGAAGCGCGTGCTGCAGATAATTGCCAATTACTGGGAAATTGTGCAGTATTAATGGTTAAGTTATCAGTAAAACCTTCAACGCGAACGGGATTAACCGTATCTTTCATAATGGTGGCTATTTTCGCAATCACCCCATTGGCCTGTGAGCTGGGTTTAACACTTCCCACGCCAAACAGTATTCGATTATTCAGCGATATCTGTAACCATAGTTCATTGCTGCTCACCTCTATTGCTCCTTGCTCAATTAGCGGTAACAACTGCTGATAAAACGCATCTTCTAATGCAGGTAATTCAATAAGACTGGCGCTGGATATTTGTGTGTCCTCGTTGCTCTCATTACGTTCATTGCTTATTTCAACATTCGTTTGTTGTGTTTCCGTAAAAAAACCATTTAACGACGAAGACAATTCTTTATATTTACTTTCATTGAGTTGCGAAACAGAATACATCACCACAAAAAAAGCAAAGAGTAGGGTGACGAAATCCGCATAAGAAATCAACCAACGCTCATGATTAATATGCAGGTCTATCGGCCGTCGTTTAAGCATGTAATGTATCTACGATGATCATGGAATAAAACCATCTAATTTCAATTTTATAGAACGCGGATTTTCACCATCGGCCACATATATAGTGCCCTCTATGACTAACTCTTTTAAATGAGACTGCTGATTGATATACGTCGTTAATTTATTGGCTACAGGCAATAACAATAAGTTCGCCAATGCCACACCATAAATAGTCGAGATAAAAGCAACGGCAATACCAGCGCCTAACAATGACGGCTCATCTAAATTTCTCATCACATAGATTAACCCCATTACTGCACCGATAATACCTACTGTAGGCGCATACCCACCCATACTGGCATAAAACTTGACTGCTTCTTGATCTCTCTGTTCATCCAAAATAAGGTCAGCTTCTAGTACACGGCGGAGAGTTTGTGGCGAACCTTCATCTATTAATAATTTCAATGCTTTTTGGATATATGGATCTTTTTCTATGGCAACCTGACTCTCCAAGCCTAACAATCCATTTTTTCTAGCAATAGTTGACCAGTTAGCTATTTTTGAGACCGTTTTTTTATAATCAATAACGGGTGGAAAAAAAACCCAACGAGATAACTTCAGGGCCCTAGATAAAGATGACATTGGCGTTTGCAACATAGCGGCGCCAATAGTCCCACCAAAAACAATGAGGGCCGCAGGGCCATTTAATAATTGCTGCCATGCCCCGCCTTCAAGAAAATTGCCGCCTAATAACGCTGCAAAAGCGATCATTATACCGACAACACTGAAGATATCTAATTTCATATAGGCTCGTTAACGTTGAAAAATCGAACTTTTATATATAGAAAGTACAAGGTAACCCCCCTATTTTATGAACACGGCTATAACCAGTCGTATTCTATAAACATAGTTCGGAAATTCATTTTTAGCAATTTTTGTTCAACTGAATCGAGGCGAATTATGAGACTGCAAGCTCTATTACAAGCTGCTTAGATAGGATGAAATTTCTTTTAGGTTTAGAGACGCGCTTGACAACTGAGCTTTATCGACTGCCATCGGCATACCATAAACAACGCAGCTATTTTTATTTTGTGTCCAGATAGTGGATTTTTTTTCAGTTAATAGCCGTGCGCCATCGCATCCATCGCTACCCATTCCGGTTAAGACAATCCCTAACACTGAATCATTATAGCTATTGGACAAAGAGGCAAAGCAGATATCTACACAAGGTTTGTAATTTATTGCTATCGTTGAGTCCATGACTTTAACGCGATTTTTATTTTTCTTATCAATAATCATTTGTTTGCCGCCGGGGGCAAGTAAAGCTCGGCCAGGCTGAATATAATCGCCATCTTCTGCTTCTTTTACTTCGATTGCACATTGCTTATTTAAACGTTGTGCAAATGCCAGGGTAAAGTTTTGAGGCATATGCTGAACAATCAAAATAGGAAAACGAAAGCTTTCAGGAATCCCTTTTAACAACTCACTTAACGCTAAAGGACCACCAGTAGACGCGCCAATAGCTATTATTTTAACTTTGTTACTTAACGCTCTTAGTTCAGGTTTATCGCATAAGGCTTTATTCACAATGGAAGAGCTACCGGCTGACTGAACTGATTGGCCAGAAGAATGAGTCGTTTCAGTAGACACCGCCTCACATACCAGAGCATTATTTTCGTTCGGCACACACTGAATAGTTTGGCTTTGGCTTAGTACTAGCAAGATGTCATATAAACGTTTTTTAATTGCACTGCCTTTGCCGGATATCTCAGCAAAGTTTTTGTTCATAAAATCCGCAGCGCCCGCTTCCAATGCATCGATAGTGATTTTTGCACCGGAGAATGTCATGGAAGACAGCATTAGTATTGGCAGAGGGTTAGTAGACATGATTTCACGAACAGCTGTCACCCCATCCATCATGGGCATTTCATAGTCCATAGTCACAATGTCAGGCTTAAGGCTCTTTACTTTTTCTATTGCCTCACGTCCATTACTGGCAAAACCAATCACTTTAAATTGTTTGTTTTCGTTAATAATCTCTGATAATACACGTTGAAAAAAATTCGAATCATCAACGATCAATATAGTAATTGGCATTGTTAGTCTACTACGCAAAATGGATTATATAAGATTATTCATTACCTGCTGCATAACGCTGTAACATACTAGGCACATCCAATATAAGTGCAATAGTGCCATCCCCAGTAATCGTTGCCCCTGCCATTCCAGGCGTACCATTCAACATTTTTCCTAGCGGTTTAATCACCACCTCTTCTTGACCTATCAATTGATCTACCACAAAGCCGACGCGTTGCGTTCCTACTGTAACGATCACCACATGAGCTTCCAGTGGCTTTTCTTCATTGGCCGACCCACTCACTAACCAATTCT
>JBLHVA010000018.1:0-14164 GCA_047630005.1 Candidatus Endobugula sp.
AAAAGTATTCTACCCGCCGGATTGTCATCAACAATCAATACACCTGATTGCTCACGCTCATCTGACGTCCACTTATCATACATAAAGAATCACTGCTGTCCCGTTAACTTAATGTCGTCATGCCGGATTTGACCCAATACTCGGTATACAGTCAGCGCCTGAAAACAATGGGTTCCGGATAAGCAAAAAACGCTTTCCAGAATGACGGGGCTTGTTTTGGCTGTCATGTCTATTGCTCATTATGAGGTTGTTTGGCCGTCGTCAGTAGGTTTATTGTCAATTCCCATAAAGTTAACGAGACAGCAGTGATAAAGAAGATATTAATATGTCACGTTTATTGATGAGAGTCCTGATTGAAATAACCCACTATTTCTCCAAGCTTATCTTTCTTATCCTCTTTAACGGCTAAAAACTCTAAGCCGTAAAGATAACGAATTTGCTTACTTGCCCCGTCTGTACGCTCTTGAGTACGCATCACTTCCGCCTGCAGGCTTAATGGCGCTTGCGGCTTATCAGCACCATCCACCTGAGGCACTTGAATTTCTAAACGGAGTACTTGCTTACTCGAGCCAGTAGAAGGCAGGGGCTTTTTTGTCACTAAACGACAACCTGACAAACTAACATCTTCAATCATTGTATTGAGGACCTCTTGCCCACCAGAAAAAAGCTTAGCAATAACATTTGATTTTACTCTTGGCTTTCTGCGCTGCTCATTACCCGTTGTCTCTGCATAACTAGCGAGATCTCGAACAGTATATCCACCAAGCCTGTCACGTAAATCTTCGGCTGTTTTATATAAACTCTCACTCACTAGCATCGTTGAATCAGCACAGTTGGCGTTACTTTTTAACACTGAAAACAAATCGTCTATACCAGAAGATAGCTCATCAATATGTACCGATTGCTGATGATTTTGCTGTAATACCTTGTCATTATTATTTGCTGTTAGCCTCACCTCTTGATTCATTTCCTCGAAGCCACTTATTGTCGCTTGGGAACTTTCTTGAATAGTATTCACTTGCTCAACAAGAGACGACATTGACTCAACTGAATTGCCTACTTTTGTACTAAAGGTATCAATTAATTCAGTGATTTCATCCGTAGACGTAGAGGTTCTTGCTGCCAAGGTGCGCACTTCGTCAGCAACCACAGCAAAGCCTCTACCCTGCTCACCTGCGCGGGCAGCTTCGATGGCCGCGTTTAACGCTAACAAGTTAGTTTGCGATGCAATATTTTGAATAGAATCCACAATGGCATGCATTTTATCTGCAGACTCACTCAAACTAGTCATCATGTCGGATGCAGCACTCACGCCTTCGACCGCACTTTCTAGATCGATAATATTTTTCCTCGCCGATGCGATACCTTCACTGGATTTTGCTTGGCTATTCGCAACGGATTTTGACGCCTGCTCAATATGCTCTTTGACTACATCAGAAATCGTTAGTAACTCGCCTATCGACACCTGCACTAAGCTCACCTTACTGTCTTGCTCTCCAGCGGTTTCAATAATACTTTTCGATATTTGAGATACTTGCTGCGCAGTATTTTTCATGTGCAAACTACTGGATTTCATCGTACCAAAAAATTGCCCCAAGCTATTGCGCATATCACTAATAGAACGAGCCAGAGTAGCCATTTCATTTCTTCCTTTAGCAAACATTTGAGGCATTTCACTATCTAACCGCCCATCACGAATACCGTCAGCAAAACTACAGAGCTGTTCTAGCGGTCGCGTCACCAATCGAACAATCAACAGACTTAGCATAACCCCCAAAACAGTCGATATAACCAGCAGTGTCAATATACGTGTTTTTAGAGCGCTAATTTTTGACTGAGTCTTGCTTGCTAATACGCTAACCGCGGCATTCATTTTACCTACCAGCTCATCCGTTTTTTGATTAAGGGAAATATACTGCTCGCCGGATACATTTTGGCTAGCAATAAAATCATCAAGTCGCTTTTCCTGTTGCCTCCAAAGGCCATAAACAGTACGTAAGCTATCCGCCACCTCACTATATGCTGGTGCAGGCAATACCACTGATTGACTCATAGAAAGATCTGCAAAGGTTTCGCCCCCACTAATCAATGCCTCTAGCGATACCGCAAATAATCTTTTGCTCGAATCAATACCTATACCACTATTCGTTTTTTCATGCTGAACAAAGGCTTCTTTGGTCATTTTTTGCAACAACATTCGTTGCCGACCCGCTATATTAATGACCTCCGCATCTAATCGCTGCTGACCCAATGCCGAAACAACACTAAAAGCAACAAAGCAAGAGAAGAGTATGAAAAACACACTCAGTACGGCGATTTGCGATTTGACAGATACCTGATTGAAGAAATGCATAAATAGTTTATCCCACTCGAATACAGCCCCCGATCACAAGGGAGTCTTCACCATACCCCTCATGGGCATAGTAATATAACTAAGAGTATAGACAGTGATTGAGCATTTAACGAAAATTAGACGTGTATTGACTAAAAATGGCGAAGGAACACCGGAAGATGAAACCATAGAACACCTAGCGAATCAGAATGATCCTCTAGGATATAAGAAAGCGGTGCCAAGCTATATTAAAGACCTAGCACCTCTCGCATAGAATAAAAGCCATTACCTTTACCTGATAACCAAGCTGCAGCACGTACCGCACCGCGAGCAAATGACATACGACTAGACGCCTTATGGGTGATCTCTAAACGCTCACCATCAGCCATAAACATGACCGTATGATCACCTACTACATCGCCACCGCGTACGGTCGCAAAACCGATGGTGTCATTATCTCGTATACCGGTGTGGCCTTCGCGACCATAAACGGCCACTTTTGATAAGTCGCGATTGAGGGTGTCGGCAATGACTTCGCCCATGACTAACGCCGTGCCTGATGGCGCATCGACTTTGTGACGATGATGCGCTTCAACAATTTCGATATCACTGTCATTACCCATCACACTAGCAGCCATTTCTAACAACTTGAGTGAAAGGTTGACACCCGTACTATAATTCGCTGCCTTAATAATAGGCAGCTGTGAATACATGCCCTCTAGGGCGACCAACTCCTCAACCGAAAAGCCTGTTGTACCAATGACAATACCTTTGCCATTAGCGACACAACATTGCGTATTAAGCAGGGTTGCCGAAGGCGCTGTAAAATCAACTAGCACGTCAAAGTCATTCACTACGTCGGCGATATTACCGACCACAGTAACGCCATTCTTACCAATCCCGGCCAGTTCACCGGCATCGGCACCAATTAAGGATGAATGTGGCTGCTCTATTGCCGCAGTTAACACAGCATCAGACGATGCCGTAATCGCCTCAATGAGCATTTTTCCCATGCGGCCAGCCGCTCCAGTTACCGCAATACGCGTAGACATACGTGAATACCTTAATATGATAAAAGTGATGTTTTATATTTAGCTAGTTAATAGACAGCTAATGAATTGTTGGGCAGAAGTTTATCAGAAAACGAGTGCGATGATAACGCACAGCAAAATACCGAAGGTTCAGCTAGAATAAAAACTTGTGGAGCGACAGTTATAGGCAGGTCATACAGCAGTCACGCCAAAAGAATAAATGCGGTGGCGAACCACACCACCACATTTAATGACTTACAAGTTCAATAAGCGTTTTAGTTAAAAAACTCTTTCATGCCTTCAAACCAACTGCTTTGACGAGGCGAATGCTTGTCTGCTTTAGTAGCATCTTGAAACTCTTTGAGTAATTGCTTTTGCTTATTACTTAAATTAACCGGCGTTTCGATCACAACACGACACATTAAATCGCCTTTTGATCCACCTCTCACGGGAGTCACACCCTTACCGCGTAGACGAAAAAGTTTACCTGTTTGCGTTTCAGAAGGTACTTTTAATTTAACGCGACCATCTAAGGTTGGCACTTCTAACTCACCACCTAATACGGCATCAACGAAATTAACCGGTACTTCACAGTAAAGGTTTGCACCATCGCGCTCAAAAATATCATGGGGTTTAACCGAGATCTGCACATACAAATCGCCCGACTGACCACCTGCAGGCCCCGCCTCACCTTCACCCGATAAGCGAATACGATCACCGGTATCGACACCCTCTGGCACTTTAACAGATAAGGTTTTTGATTCCTCGACACGCCCCTGACCATGACAGCTATTACAGGGATCACTAATAATCGTGCCCTGCCCATGACAGGTAGGACAAGCTTGCTGCACAGAAAAGAAACCTTGTTGCATACGTACTTGACCAACACCACCACAGGTAGAACACTGCACCGGTTTTGATCCGGGTTTAGCGCCAGAACCACCACAAGGCTTACAACCCACCAATGTTGGCACACGAATTTTTGCGGTGGTTCCTTTAACCGCCTGCTCTAGATCCACCTGTAAGGTGTATTGTAAATCTGAGCCTCGCTGAGCACCGCCACGACTACGACCGCCGCCAGCGCCACCAAAAATATCGCCAAAAATATCGCTGAAATTATTAAAGCCAGCACCGCCGCCACCGCCACCCATTTGCGGGTTAACGCCGTCATGACCGTACTGGTCATAGCTGTTGCGTTTTTGTGCATCCGATAAGATTTCGTATGCTTCACTGGCTTCTTTAAACTTCTCTTCAGCGCCTTTATCATCAGGGTTACGGTCGGGATGAAACTTCATTGCCACACGACGATACGCTTTCTTCAGATCTTTCTCTGAAATATTTTTATCAACACCCAAAATTTCGTAATAATCGCGCTTAGACATAAAATTTATTAACCGTAACAATATTCAAATAGTAGAACGAGAAAAATAGATAAGGGGCAAAGTAAATATTACCCTGCCCCCCATCTATTCATTTATACGAACAAGCCAAAAATTACTTGTCGTCTTTAACTTCTTCAAACTCAGCTTCAACAACACCATCGTCTGCATCTGCTTGCTGCGCACCTTCACCGGCGTCAGCACCCGCTTCACCTGCCTGAGCAGCTTGTTCGGCATACATTTTTTGCGCTAACGAACTAGACGCTTCAGTTAACTTAGTGGTCGCTGCATCAACTGCTTCTTTATCGTTCGCTTTAAGCGCTTCTTCTGCTTCGGTAATAGCGGCTTCAATTGCTGCCTTTTCTTCGTCAGTCGCTTTATCGCCCGCTTCTTCTACTGTTTTTTTAGTGGCACTAATCAAACCGTCCAACATATTACGTGCAGTCACCAGCTCTTCGAACTCACGATCCGCTTCAGCATTCGCTTCAGCATCCGCAACCATTGCTTCAATTTCGTCATCACTTAAACCTGAAGACGCTTTAATCACGATAGACTGCTCTTTGCCAGTGCCTTTATCTTTCGCGCTTACGTTCAAAATACCGTTCGCATCGATATCAAAAGTTACTTCAATTTGTGGCATACCACGCTGTGCAGGAGGAATATCTGCCAAGTCAAAACGGCCTAATGATTTATTTTGTGCGGCTTGCTTACGCTCACCTTGAACCACGTGGATAGTCACGGCTGACTGATTATCGTCTGCAGTTGAAAACACTTGTGATTTCTTAGTAGGGACTGTCGTATTCTTGTCTATTAATGGAGTAGCAACGCCACCCATGGTTTCGATACCTAAAGTGAGAGGCGACACATCTAACAACAATACGTCTTTCACATCACCGGATAATACCGCACCTTGAATCGCCGCACCCATCGCAACAGCTTCATCAGCATTGACATCTTTACGTGGCTCTTTACCAAAGTATTCTGCTACTTTTGCTTGAACCAATGGCATACGGGTTTGACCGCCTACTAGAATCACTTCATCAATTTCACTAACCGATAAGTCAGCATCTGCTAAAGCAACTTTTAATGGCTCGATAGTGCGGGCCACTAATTCCTCGACTAAGGATTCTAATTTTGCACGAGTCATTTTAACCACTAAATGCTTAGGACCCGATGCATCAGCAGTAATGTACGGTAAGTTCACTTCTGTTTGTTGAGCTGACGACAACTCGATTTTTGCTTTTTCTGCCGCTTCCTTTAAACGCTGTAGCGCTAAAGGATCGTTATGCAAATCAATGCCGCTGTCTTTTTTAAATTCAGCTGCTAGATATTCGATTAAACGCATATCAAAATCTTCACCACCAAGGAAGGTATCACCGTTGGTTGATAGCACTTCAAACTGATGTTCACCATCAACGTCGGCAATTTCAATAATCGAAATATCAAATGTACCACCACCCAGATCATACACTGCGATTGTTTTATCGCCTTTTTCTTTGTCCATGCCGTAAGCCAATGCTGCGGCAGTTGGCTCGTTGATAATACGTTTAACATCAAGACCTGCAATTTTACCCGCATCTTTTGTCGCTTGACGCTGAGAGTCATTAAAGTAAGCCGGTACAGTAATCACCGCTTCGCTAATAGTCTCACCAAGATAATCTTCAGCGGTCTTCTTCATTTTCTTCAGTATTTCAGCAGAAATCTGTGGCGGCGCTTTTTTGTCGCCTTTAACTTCTACCCATGCATCACCATTATCTGCAGCGACGATTTTGTACGGCACCATAGAAATATCTTTTTGCACAACATCGTCTTTAAACTTACGACCGATTAAACGCTTAACCGCATTTAATGTATTCGTGGGATTCGTTACCGACTGGCGCTTAGCGCTTTGACCTACTAAAATTTCACCGTCTTCAGTGAATGCGACAATAGAAGGTGTTGTGCGATCACCCTCTGCGTTTTCAATGACTTTTGCTTTGCCGTCTACAAGGACCGCGACACATGAATTGGTTGTACCCAAATCAATACCAATTATTTTTCCCATAAGGGATCTCCACTATATTTGCTTGTTATGCACTAGGTGCACGAGTTAAAAGGGTTGAAAAACCATCCTTTTTGCAGGGATTATTTTCATTGTCTCTAATATTGGCCTAAGAGAAATAATTTCAAGGCCACTGGTCGATTTTTCTATTAAATAATTTATTAGGGTGCGCTAGACACCACCACCATCGCTGGACGAACCAAACGTCCATTCAAGGTGTAGCCTTTCTGGAACACATCCATCACTGTGTTAGGCTCCATATCAGGGTTGGGCACCATCGTCATTGCCTGATGTAACTGTGGATCAAACGGTTCACCCGCAGGGTCAACCATCTCAACCTTGTATTTTTTTAGTGTGTCTTGCAGTGACTTCAATGTGAGAGCCACACCTTCTAAAACGGCTTTTTGAGTCTCGTCTTCTGGATTACCTGCTGCTATCGCGCGCTCTAAGTTATCTGCTACGGGCAACAAATCTGCCACAAATTTTTCTAGAGCAAACTTGCGCGCTTTTTCCACATCCTGCTCAGAACGTCGTCGAACATTTTGCGCGTCTGCGTGAGCACGTAATACCTGCTCTTTCAGCGAAGCTATTTCTTCCGCTAACACATCACCAATAGAGTCATCTATAGACTGAACTTCTACATCGTCAGACGACAGCTCTGCATCATTATTCTCTGAACTGTCATTTTCATGCTCATCAACGACCTGTTCGTTTTCAACAATAGGTTCCACTACATTTTCTTCAGATTCGTTAGCCACATGCATCTCCACTTTTCATCTGTATTGTCTATCTGTTTTACTTATTTATATTACCGGCTAAAGCTCACGCCTACACAAGCATATAAATAGAAGCTGTTATCAATCTTATACTGCCGCATATATAAGGACGATTTAGAAGGTTTCAAGTATAGCCACACATATTATGGTGATTTATTCATGCACTCAGTGAACTTTTCCTCAACAACGACCGACTACCACAACCAACAATCTTCAATTGGTTGGCATACAGCAAAAAATACTGTATAAATAACCATGCTTTATTTTTGTGTTCACAAACAACACAAATCGCCAGAAACCCGAGAGAGAGTTCATCATGCTAACCCACATCACAATCAATAATTTCACCCTAGTGGAACACCTTGATTTAGACTTAAAAGCAGGCATGACTGCAATCACCGGTGAAACCGGCACAGGCAAATCAATTTTATTAGATGCCCTCGCGATGACATTAGGCGAACGCGCCGATGCCGATCGAGTGCGTTTTGGTAGTAAGCGTGCCGACATTACTGCCACATTCTCTCTTGACGACTTAGTTAGTGCAAAATCATGGCTGATCGAAAATGACCTCAGTCACGATGATGATCACCATGAAAATGAATGCTTGCTACGCCGTGTAGTGACTGCCGAAGGTCGTTCACGCTGCTTTATTAATGCTCAACCCGTGACACTGCAACAGGTTCGCGCATTAGGTGAATTATTAATTGATATTCATAGTCAGCACGCGCATCAATCTCTACTGTCAAAACAAACACATCAGCGCTTATTAGACGAATTTGCTCAACATCAGCCCTTGGTTAAAAAGGTAAAGCAAACATACCAACAATGGCAAACGCTTCACACGAAACTCGTCTCGCTACGAGACAATGCCGATGAAACCAAAGCCCGTTATCAGCTATTACATTATCAAGTAGAAGAGCTTAACCAGCTGGACTTAGCCGAAGACGAGCTGAGTAAGCTAGAAATAGAGCAAAAAACCTTAGACAGTGCAGAAACGATTATTCACAAAAGCCAACAGCTTGCAGAATATTGCGATAACGAAGATCAGGGTTTACAACCGAGCCTATCTCAAGCAATACGGCTACTAGGGGATATCACCCCTAAAAGCAAAGCGCTATCGAATGCCGAACAATTACTCAATAACGCTCTCATTCATATAGACGAAGCCTATGCGGAAATTCGCCACCAGGTAGACAACACCGAGCTCAACCCAGAGCGCCTACAAGAAGTTAATGAGCGCCTATCCGCCTGTTACGATATTGCACGCAAACATCACATACAGCCAGAAGAGCTACCAAAAAAGCACCGCCACTTAGCAGAAGAATTGCAATCACTTTCTGGCGGAGACGAACATCTCACTGAATTAACTGAGCAAGTCACTGCAGCCAAGCAAATATTTACTAAGCATGCCCAAAAACTATCTAACCAGCGTCAAACCTCTGCAAAGAAACTGACTAAAGAAGTCAACAAACAACTGGCCACGCTCTCAATGGCAAACGCTGACTTTATCGTCAATTTGGTAAGCGATGACACCATATCCAGCGCCAACGGCATCGATCAAATAGAGTTTCTAATAAGTACTAACCCCGGTCACCCACACAAGCCATTAGGTAAAGTAGCATCTGGCGGCGAGCTGTCTCGCGTTAGCCTCGCTATTCAAGTCGCTACCGCGCAAACCTCTCACGTAGCCACACTAGTCTTTGATGAAGTCGATGTGGGTATTGGCGGCTCAACTGCCGATGTTGTCGGCCGCCTACTGGCGCAACTCGGTAATCGCAGCCAAGTACTTTGCGTTACTCACCTTGCACAAGTCGCCAGCAAAGCACATCAACACTGGCAGGTCAGTAAATCCAGCACTGAAAACAGTACACAAAGCACCATCATTGAGCTGCAGCAACAGGATAAAATTGAAGAAATTGCCCGCATGATCAGCGGAAGCGAGCTATCAGATCAATCACTTGCTCATGCAAAAGTGATGCTGGAAAATTGCTAACAGCATCTATTAACTAAACCATACCACTCTCACGATAGACTTTACGGCGTCTAATTCATCTTGACTTAGGGCCGAACTAATATACTATTATTTGATCGAATCGACATTTTATTGAACCGCCATAATAGTAGAATATCTCTCGGTTATTGTACCGCCCATATCGTTATCGTCGTTAAACCGCATTACCGCATCTATGGCATCACCATCACATATCAAGCAAGGCTCTCTATGAAAAACCTAGACATGTCCCTTTACAACGACATTCTACCCGTAGAAAAACTCAATCGCCTTGCCGAAGAAGAGCACGACAACTATCGTGACGCACAACCACATGCACACGGTATTTTTGATGATGTCTTTAACCCATCTATTTTAAAAAACATATTACAAGAGTTCGATACAGAAGAAGAGTGGAAAAACTTTGATACCAAATATGAAAAAAAGTCACAGCTAAACAGAGACGACTGCTTAGGCCCCAATACACGGGCGTTCATCCACAGCCTAAACTCCGGTACATTTATCACTTTTTTAGAAAAGCTTACCGGCATAAAGCGCTTAGTCGCAGACCCTTACTTAGCTGGCGGAGGGTTACATAAAATACTGCCCGGTGGAAAGCTAGGCATTCACACAGACTTCAATCGTAACGAAATTATTAATTTACACAGAAGAATTAACGTATTGGTTTATCTTAACGAAGACTGGGAAGAATCGTTTGGCGGGCACTTCGAACTATGGAGCGAACCGACAGGAGCGCAAAAAACCAAAATCCTCCCTATATTCAATCGAATGACTATTTTCAACACAACCGGCAATAGCTTTCACGGCCACCCTGAACCACTCACTTGTCCGCCTGAGCGCGCGCGAAAATCACTTGCCTTGTACTACTACACCGCTGAGAAAGACGAATTACAATCAAAAAATGATCACGGCACAGTATTTATTGATGAAAAAGGCAGAAGAGACGAAATAGGAAAAGCAACACTATTAACAACAATCAAGAGAAAACTGTCATCATTGATGAAAGGGTGAAAGGCTGAAAATAAACCGCTACTTTTCTAGCGGTTTTACATACAACACCAAATTATGCTCAACTAATTCATAGCCATGTTCTTTTGCTATTTCCCGTTGTAGCGACTCGATTTGCTCGTTATGAAATTCAATAACCTTGCCAGTGCTTACGCACACCATATGATCATGGTGCTCACCACGGTCCAACTCAAATACAGAATGTCCGCCATCAAAATTGTGTCGCTCTACTAAACCAGCAGATTCAAATTGTGTCAGCACACGATATACCGTTGCCAGACCAACATCTTCGTTCGCATCAAGCAACTCTTTGTATACATCCTCTGCACTCAAGTGGCGCTGGAGAGAGCTTTCTAATATCTGCAATATTTTAACTCGTGGCAGTGTTACCTTTAGTCCAGCTTTACGTAATTCAGTATTTTCAGTAGTCATGCGATAAATCCTTGCGTTTTTTTTCAGCTTGCGTCAAATTAGCTATATAATTCGTTTATTATCCCCGATAGCACTACTAGGTGGAACCCTATCTAATGAAAAAATCGTCATCTGCACTATTATTAACTACAATTTTACTACTCTCTGCTTGCTCAGGCTTATTCCCAGGTTCATATCGCATTGATATCCCCCAAGGCAATTTAGTCACCGAAGAAAAAGTAGAAGAGATTACCGTCGGCATGAACAGACGCCAAGTACAACGTATACTCGGCTCACCCTTACTGGTAGACACCTTTAATCAAAACCGTTGGGACTACTTCTACAGCGTAGACACCAAAGACGGCACCGATATTGAATACCACATTACCATTGTCTTTAAGGATGAGGTCGTAAAAGAAATAATCAATAACGACAACTAAACCAGCTTACCCCTTTTTTAACGATGCTTTTTCGGCACGCTGCCTGCGCGCGGCCTTAGGATCGGCGATTAAAGGGCGATAGATCTCAACACGCTCACCCGCCTGCAATACATAATCAGCAGGTGCTTTGATGGTTTGCCCAAACACCCCCATTTTTATACTATCCAAATCCGTAACATCAAAATCCTTACACACTGCCGACTGCTTAGCAGCCGCCAAAGCGGTTGTACCTTTCTCCACTAGCAAACCATAGATTTTTTGCTTATCAGGAAGCGCGTACGCCACTTCCACTTCAATCATCTCGCCTTTTGTCATCAACGACTCCAACCCTTTCTATTCTTTATCACGCTATTACTCGCTAACTTACCTTATAACTTTACTAGACAGCAATGAAAGACAATACCGACACTACACCTGCCTGGCATAGATTACTTCGGCTCTTTCACATAATGCATCCACCTGTCGGTTAGCGTTTTTTTCAAATCGCGACCCCAAGGCCATTCCTAACACCCGGCTAGCAAACTCAAACTCCAAATGCAGACTAACCTTGCAGGCATTCGCCGCCAATGCATCAAACTGCCAGCGACCTTCAAACACCTTAAAAGGCCCTTCAACAAAATGCATCACCATCATCTCTGGCGGCGTTAAGATATTACGTGTCACAAAACTCTGCTGAAAACCCGATTTCCCCAAGGTCAATCGCGCCTCTACCATCTCTTCAGTTTGAGAAATAATATCGGCAGCCAAACAGCCTGGCATAAACTGCGGGTAAGACGCAATATCATTAATCAGGTCAAACATTTGTTGCGCCGAATACTCAACCAACGCAGAACGAGAAATAGCCACCATAATATTTACAACACCTATCGACAACAATGAGCACACTAGCCAACATACTTATGCGCTAGCGTGCCATCTTAACATGCACAAAACCATACCGTCAGCATCAAAAGCATATCCTTCCTCGTCGGTAAACGTTATAATTTGTGGCTATGGCTAAGAAACAAAAAACATCAGAAAACACTATCGCTCAAAACAAACGAGCGCGCTTTGACTATCATATTGAAGAACAATTTGAAGCGGGCTTATCCCTGCAAGGCTGGGAAGTTAAAAGCCTGCGTGCAGGTAAAGGACAAATCACCGATAGCTACGTCTTTCTCAAAAATGGTGAGGCATGGCTGCTGAACGTACAAATACAGCCAATCAATACTATCTCGACTCACTTTGTAGTGGAACCTAACCGACAAAGAAAGCTTCTATTAAATCGAAAAGAAATTCGTAAGTTAGAAGTCGCCACTGAACAAAAAGGGCATACCGTTGTAGCACTAGCGCTGTACTGGAAAGGCCATATGGTGAAATGTAAAATCGCCATTGCCGGCGGTAAAAAACAACACGACAAGCGCCAGTCAGAAAAAGAGAAGGATTGGGATCGCCAAAAACAACGCGTCATGCAACATAGCCAACGATGAACACACCGAATAAACCGCATGTGGCACCTTAGAATACAACCATTGCTATTAAGCGACTATAGCAACTGGCCATATCGATATATAGCCACACAAGTAACCCACTTACCTCCCTTGAATTTTATTGCGCCGAACATGACATCGGCATCATCACTAACTCACTTTAAAATAGATAAACTCACCTATACTCATCATAAACAACTATTGTAGAGGCTAAAAAATGAGCAACCATTCTTTAGCTGGGCTATATGACGGCCTTCCCCGAAAAATGCAATACTTGTGGACGCACCGTTGAAAATGCAGAAGAAATTGTTCTAGAAACCGTAAAATCACGACCTAGCGTTAGCGGGCTTAAGCAAAGCATAGACGATGACGGCTCGATGATTGTAGAGTTATTTCGCAACTGCATCTGTGGCTCCACTTTAATAGATGCCTTCAATGATCGACAAGGCCTACCTTCAAAAGGCGAAGAACGCCGAAAACGGTTTGCAGAATTACAAACTTTTTTAGTAGAAGAGCATGCCGTAGACAGCATAGTAGCAAGAAATGAATTGCTGAAAGTGATGGGAGGGGAACGCAGCAAGATACTATCAAAAACATTACCCCCAAAGAAATAACACCAGCTTAAGGCATAGATAAATATATTTTATTCAACTGTGGCCAATTCTCAGCGCTTACAATCCCTGAATGCTTATAAACAATAATCCCACGACGATCCACAAAATACGTCTCCGGTGCGCCACGCACCGGCAATTTATCCGCCAGCACGCCACGCTTATCGAGCAAATTTATCACATAAGGGTTGCCCTTAGCTGCAAGCCACTCACCTGCAGACGCCGGTGCATCACGGTAATACAAGCCCACAATTCGCACTCCCTCTTCCGCCAACACCTCTAAAAACGAATGCTCTTCACGGCAAGCCACGCACCACGTCGCCCATACATTTAACAAAAATTTATCGCCCAGCAAATCACGACGCCCTAACAACTCGCCCGTCATACCATCATGCAGCGTAAACGCTGGCAACGCCTCCGCCACCTCATTCTTAGCAAGCACCCGAGAAGGCTCAACCACCATCACCGCAGCCGCCAACACCACCACCGCGCCCAATAATAAAAACAAACACCACCGAAACATCGCCACCCTCTCATCAACCAAACAACATAAACCAAACAAAGCAAAAATAATCACCGAGTAATACGTGCGAAAACACACTATAGCGAGTACAATACCTGATTGCCTTTAATTAAGGCAAATAGCGAGAAAGTA